>CAYSMV010000090.1:0-4636 GCA_964432245.1 uncultured Desulfobacterales bacterium | reverse complement strand
CCCCTGGCCCCGGTCTTTTCTTCAAAGGCGTGCCTGGCCAGCATGCCCAGCGCCCTGTCATCGAATTTTATGTCGATGTCGTAAGCAGCGAAATCCATTCGTTTGTTTAAGGTCACCGGATTGCTGGGGTTTTTGAGGATATCAAGCAAGTCTGTCTCCGTCAGGGTTTCAAAAATCGCCCTTACCGGTAATCGTCCGACAAATTCGGTTTCAAACCCATAGGCCGTGAGGTCTTCTGATTTGACGTTTTTAATGGCTTCGTAAGGGTCTTCGCTTGAACGGGCCGGCTGCGCGGAGAAACCGATGGCCTGCCTGGAAAGCCGTTTATTGATGATTTCCTGCAGGCCGCTGAAAGAGCCGCTCATGATAAAGAGGACGTTCTTCGTGTTGACGACGCGTTTTTCCCGTTTTCCGGTTTTCCTGAACGCTTCTACTTCCTGCATGATGGAAACCGGGTCATGCGGCACCCTCATTTCCACATCGGTCTCTTCCATGAGCGTCAGCAGGGCCCTTTGAACGCCGGTTCTGGAGACATCAAGGCCGATCAGGTTCTGGCCGGAGGCGATTTTGTCGATTTCGTCGATATAAACGATGCCATGCTGAGCCAGCTCGATATCATTACCCGCTTCCCGTACCAGGTCGCGCACCAGGTCTTCCACGTCGCCGCCCACATACCCGGTTTCACTGAATTTGGTGGCGTCTCCCTTGACAAAGGGCACGCCGATTTTCTGGGCGATCAGCCGGATCATATAGGTTTTGCCGACGCCGGTAGGCCCCAGCATGAGCACGTTGTTTTTGATGGCGCCGACTATTTTACTGTTTCCGTTCCAGCGCCGTTGGTTTTTGATGCGGTTAAAGTGCGTGCATATTTTTGTGGCCAGGACTTTTTTGGCGTTGTCCTGTTTGATGATGAACTGATCCAGATAGGCGACCAGCTCTTCGGGCTTCAAGTCAAAATTGATGCGGTCGCTGATCGATTTCGTTTTCTGGACGGTGCCGTCGTCCCTGTCGGGATCGGGCGCAATTAACGGCGTCACCAGCTTGACGTTGTCGCCGTACTTCTGATGCAGAAATTCGCCGATCTCTTTTTCGATTTTCTTCGGGTCCGGTATATTTTCTTTTTTAATCGTCATAATAAGCTGATTATAATCATTTCCGTTCAAAAAGCAAGAAAGCACCGGCGCCTTTTTCTTTAACCGGTGCCTTAACAGCCTGTAAACTCCCTGTCATTACTCGGACTTTTTTTATGATCCACCGCTATGATTATTTTCAGGCGGTTTGTGATTTGATCCTGTTTTTCAAGCCGCAAGAGTACCCCGCGAGATTTGACGCCTGATGCGGAAGACGGCCGTGTGGTTGAAAACCGTCATCTATATTTGATATGAGCCTGGAGATTCGGATGTTCTGTTTTAATCGAACAGCCCTTTAAAGACGTTTCTTACCCCTTCGCGGACTTCATCTACCGTGGCTTGCTTGGCTTCGTCATGAGCGGCTCTGCCCACATCCTTCACGTCGTCCTCGATCACACTTTTCCCGGTGTCGCCGGATTTTTTGCCTGGCCGGGACGGCGGCGCGGAATCCACGTCGATACTGGAATCCGAGCCATCGCAGTCGCCTATCCGTTTTCCGGAAATCGTATTTTTTACCTGCGTGCCGTAAGGAGCAATGGTCATCCGCATGACGCCGTGCATGCTGTTTTTTTCATAGGTCACTTCCCCGGTCCCCGACATGCCGCCGCCCTGGCCACCACAGGATATTTCCCAGGACACGGTGTTGCCTCTGGTCTCAATATTCGTAACCTGGCACTCCTGGTTCGCGTCCTCGCTCATGGGAACCAGGTCGTCATTGGTGATGCATTGAACATGGGTTACGGATTGCGGCGGCATGCCCGCCATTTCCGTCTGAGTGGTGATTTCCCAATTGCCGGGATTTATCTGCGGCTCCGCCCATACCGCGGATGACAAAGAGAAGGTCACAAGACCGGCAATGCTGAATAAAAATATTTTTCGATTCATCCTTTTTTCTCCTTATTTTGGTTGGGAAAAGAGGTTTGTGTCTGCCATTCATAACAAGGCCGGTATGCCGTGTCAAATTTTTTGCGAAAGTTGAATGGGTCGGGCATATTAAGCCGATTGGTCGGGGCAGTCCGGGAGATATAACGGCCTGATCTTCCGCCGCGTCGACACGTTCCCGGCGGGTCAGCAGGCTCTGGCCACCGGCAGTTCCCGCCATCGGGAAATAAAAGCCGGCGACGTGTGACGACGGTTCATCTCCCAGGAGCGATCAAGGCCGCAGGACGCGAAATACAGCGTGTCCCGGCCGAATCGTTCATTGACGCGGTCGAGGACCCTCATCAGTTGTTCGCCGGAGCGGCTGCCGGGAATCACATATTCCTCGATCCAGGTTTGCCGGTGGCGCGCGTCCGCCAATCCGGAAAGCATGATGCCGGTTTTTTTGTATGCATATCCGGGTCGGTAGATGCGGCGCAGTACCGTCAGGGCGCCGGACAGCAGGCGGGGGGTGTAATTTGAAGGCGGGCAGAGTCTTATGGACTCGCCGGCCGCGTATTGCGGCAGGGAACAAAAGCCGTCGGTTCGGAGAAAGACATGCAGGCAATGGGCCGCCTGTCCGGATTGCCGCAGTTTTTCCCCGGCCCGGTGCACATGAACGGATACGGCTTCCTCGAGTTCGGTCAGGGCCGTTACCGGCCGGCCGAAGGAACGGGAGCGGACAATGCTCCTGGCGGGGGGAGGGACCGAGTTCAGCCCCAGGCAGGGCCGGCCGCGAAGCTCCCGGGCGATTCGCAGGCCGGTGATGGTCATGGTTTTTTTTATCCATTGTTCCGGCAGGCGGACGAATTCGCCGGCGGTCTTGACGCCGTGGCTGTGGAGCAGATTCGTGTGCCGGCGGCCGATGCCCCAGATATCCTCCACGGGTATGGTCCGCAGCAGGCCGTTCAGATCGTCATGACCGTTGATGCGGACGACTCCCTGGCAGGCCGGGTCTTTTTTGGCTCTTTTCCCGGCTATTTTGGCCAGCGTCTTGGTGGGCGCCAGGCCGATGGAGACGGGAATGCCGGTCCATTGATAAACGGTCTCCTTGAGCCGCCTGGCCATGGCCTCCGGGGTCGCGGACGATGTCTCCGGCAGGAAGAGAAAGGCTTCGTCCTGGGAATAGATTTCCATATCCGGCGCGAATATGGCCAGCACGGACATGACCCGGTCGGACATGTCGGCGTACAGGGCGTAATTGGACGAGAAGACCCGTACGTCGTGACGCCTGAAAACCGATTTCAATTTAAAGGCGGGAGCGCCCATTTCAATACCCAGGGCCTTGGCTTCGTTTGATCTCGCGATGACACAGCCGTCATTATTGGACAAGACCACGACCGGCCTGTTTTCCAGGTGGGGTTGGAAAACCCGTTCACAGGAGACATAAAAATTATCGCAGTCGACCAGAACGATCGGCGGCTCTTCGGGTTTATGCCTGCCGGTTACGGATTCGTCGCAGGTCGTGAAGCGCATAGGTGACGACTCCCCAGATCATCAGTTCCGTTCCGCGATTTATTGTGAAGGGCTCAAAATCGCTGTTTTCCGGCAGAAGCCGGATATGACCGTCGCGTTGCCAGAGCCTGC
The DNA here is from genome assembly GCA_964432245.1 of uncultured Desulfobacterales bacterium. GTDB lineage: Bacteria > Desulfobacterota > Desulfobacteria > Desulfobacterales > Desulfosudaceae > JBFMDX01. The sequence continues at coordinate 1,001 of CAYSMV010000090.1, read as the reverse complement.
GGACCACAAATTCTCCCGCTACCACGGCCACGACCACATCCCGGTGCCCGGCTTCCAGCGACCGGTCTACGATCAGGATGTCTCCGGAATGGATGCCGGCGTCGTTCATGGCGTCCCCGGAGGCCCTCATGAAGAAAGTAGCCATGGGGTGGTCGATGACCAGCCGGTTCAGGTCAAGCCGGCTTTCCGCAAAATCTCTGGCTGGTGACGGAAAACCGGTGTAGATTATCCCAGTTCCCGGCATACCCAGATGACCCTCCCGATAATGCGGATCCGGTTGATTTCTTCTTTTTGCATATAAACGGGCGCGTAAGTGCTGTTGGCGCTGATTAGCACGAGATGGCGCGGATTTTTTTCGATCCGTTTAATCATGACCGTATCGTCTATGCCTATGGCGTAGATGCCGCCGGCGTAGATTTCCCTGCAAGACTGATCGACCAGCACGGTATCTCCTTCTTCAATGACGGGCGACATGCTGTCGCCGATGATATCCATCAGGACCATCTGCCGCGGGTTTCCCTTGCGGCGCAGCCAGGCCCGGCTGAAGGCGTAAAATGAGTCTATGTCCGGACTGGTTTCAAAGGATCCGCCTCCGGCGTGAAGCCGGGCCTTGACGCGGGGTATGACCGTGATGGCGTCCCGCGTGACCGCCGGAGGGTTGATGTCGCCGGTGGTCTCGGCTTTCAGCCAGGAGGGGTCGAGGTGAAAATGTTCGCTGAGTTTCAGCACCCAGGTGTATGGAACCGTGTTTTTGTGTTTGGCCTGGGTGATGGATGACCGGTGGACGCCCAATATCGCCGCCAGCTCGGACTGGGAACCGATGTTGAGAGTCGCGGTTATCTTTTTATAAAAATCATCAAAGGAAAGGGCCGGCATGATTGTCTCCTTTGTTTGATTAGTGTCCATCCATTTATTATGGATGACGCAATTTAGGTTTCCAATTCAGAAATGTGAATTTTTTCGCAAGGTCAAGGAAAACAAGGGATTGCGCGGAGGCGTAC
>CAYSMV010000089.1:0-4704 GCA_964432245.1 uncultured Desulfobacterales bacterium | reverse complement strand
GGCCGGGTTGAGCGGAGCGGGTCAGTCTCTTATTGACTTTCAGGCTGTTCTGGAGGAAAATTTCGCGAACGTTGGTTTTGAAAAAGAGCGGCGTCGTTTTACGGCTCATTTAACCGTGGGGCGGGTGAAGAAAGCCATTTCTTCCGGAAAACTTCTGTCGGCTCTGGATGCCTGCACGGGTTTTCCGGCGCAACGGTTTTCAGCCGAGCGGCTGATCCTTTACAGGAGTCAGTTGAAACCGGAAGGTTCGGTCTATACGGTGTTGCAGGAGTTTCCTTTGGCCGGATAGACGGGGCAGCGTATGGTTAAGCCGCGCGTTTCCATATTACTTAATTTTATTTGAAGTCGGATGGTTTTGTTTTAAAGCCGGGTTCTTAATATATCAATACATCATACAGGGAGGATGCGATGACCAATTCATCAGACAAGGCCAAGGCAGTGGAAGCCGCCATGACGCAGATTGAGCGCCATTTCGGCAAAGGAGCCATCATGAAACTCGGTGATGGTACGGTCATAAAGGTTCCGTCTATTTCAACCGGTTCTCTGGCTCTGGACAAGGCCCTTGGCATCGGCGGCATTCCCCGGGGGAGAGTTACGGAGATATTTGGCCAGGAATCGTCCGGGAAAACCACGCTGGCCCTGCATACCGTGGCTGAAGCGCAGCAGTTGGGCGGTATCGCCGCGTTTATAGATGCCGAACATGCGCTGGATATAACCTACGCTAAAAAACTCGGCGTCAACAGTGACGATTTGCTGGTCTCCCAGCCGGATACCGGAGAGCAGGCCCTTGAAATCGCCGATATGCTGGTCAGAAGCGGGGCGGTTGATATCGTGGTGATCGATTCCGTGGCCGCTCTGGTGCCCAAGGCGGAAATAGAAGGCGAGATGGGTGACTCTCACATGGGATTGCAGGCCCGGCTCATGTCTCAGGCGTTACGCAAGCTTACAGGAGTAATAGGAAAAACAAATACTTGTATTATATTTATTAATCAAATACGTGAGAAAATAGGCGTGTTTTTCGGCAACCCCGAGACGACCACCGGCGGCAATGCCCTCAAGTTTTATGCCTCAGTCAGGCTGGATATCAGACGCAGCGCGGCCATAAAAGACGGGCAGGATGTTATCGGCAACAGGGTCCGGGTGAAAGTAGTTAAGAATAAAGTGGCCCCGCCTTTTAAAAATGTGGAATTCGACATCATGTATGGCGATGGTATATCAAAAACCGGCGAGTTGCTTGATATCGGGGTGGAAGCGCATATCATCGAAAAAAGCGGTTCCTGGTATTCATATAATAATGAACGCATAGGCCAGGGCCGGGAAAACGTCAAACAGTATTTCGCGGAAAAACCGCAGGTATACAAAGAGTTGTACGCCAGGGTCAGGGAAAGCCTGGGACTTGCCGCCCCCATAAAGGATGCCGAGGAAAAGGAAACGAAAAAGGAGTAGAGGCTATTGATAACAGGGAATGAGGTTCGCCGCAGGTTTCTGGAATATTTTAAAGCGCATGACCATCGCATCGTCCGCAGTTCCTCGCTGGTGCCCCAGTCTGATCCGACCCTGCTGTTTGTCAATGCCGGTATGGTTCAGTTTAAACGGCTTTTTATAGGGGAAGAGAAACGCGATTACCGGACGGCCGCCACGTCTCAGAAGTGTGTCCGCGCTGGCGGCAAGCACAACGATCTGGACAACGTAGGCTATACGGCCCGTCATCACACCTTTTTTGAGATGCTGGGCAATTTTTCCTTTGGCAACTATTTCAAGGAAAAAGCCATTGAGCTGGCCTGGGACCTGCTGCTGAACGGATATGGCCTGTCCCCGGACGATCTCTGGGTCTCTGTTTATCAGGATGACCAGGAAGCCTTTGATATCTGGAAAAACAAGATCGGCGTTTCCGAGGGCCGGATAGTCCGTCTGGGCGAGAAGGATAATTTCTGGGCCATGGGCGATACCGGGCCCTGCGGCCCGTGCAGTGAGATCCTGATCGACCGGGGAAAACAGCACGGGTGCGGGAAACCTGATTGCGCGGTGGGCTGCGACTGCGACCGTTTTCTGGAAATATGGAACATGGTCTTCATGCAGTATAATCGCGATAAATCCGGAGAAATGACGCCCTTGCCCAGGCCCAGTATCGATACCGGCATGGGTCTGGAACGCATATCATCCGTTGTTCAGAACACACCCACCAACTATGAGACCGACCTGCTTTTACCCATTGTCCGGACAATTGAAGAGACGGCTGAACAGGCCTACGGAAAAGACCGGGATACGGATATCTGCATGAGGGTAATCGCGGACCACAGCCGGGCCGCCGCTTTTTTGATCGGGGACGGGATCCTTCCCTCCAATGAAGGACGGGGATACGTGCTGCGCCGCATCATGCGCCGGGCCATTCGTTACGGCCGCAATATCGGTCTGCAGCAGCCTTTTCTTCACAAAACCGCTCTCAAGGTTCTGGATATCATGTCCGGGGCTTATCCCGAGCTGAAGGACGCCGGATCGTTTATTACCAATGTCATTGAAAATGAAGAGATCCGGTTTTCAGAAACCCTGGATAATGGCTTGCGGGTTTTAAACGATACGCTGTCCGAAATCAGGGCCCGGGGCGAAAACACTATTCCCGGTGATGTTATTTTCAAGCTTTACGATACTTACGGGTTTCCGGTGGATATCGTCCGGGACGTTGTCCGGGGAGAGGATATTTCTCTGGACATGGACGGGTTTAACCGGCACATGGCCGGTCAGAGGGAAAAGTCCCGGTCGGTGGTTGATTTTTCAGGAGCCTGTCCGGCTTACGCCCGTCTGGCCGCCGATGGCGTCAAGACCGTTTTCGTGGGGTATGATACCCTGGAAAGTGAGGCGGACGTCCTGGTTGTAGTCAAGGAGGGCGTCGCGGCAGAATCGGCCGGCAAGGGCGAGACCATTGAACTGGTGGCGGATGTAACTCCTTTTTACGGAGAATCCGGGGGCCAGGTCGGCGATACCGGCCTTATTACGGCTGGTGATTTTGCGATGAAGGTGACGGACACGGTGAAAGATCCGTCCGGCCTTACTATTCACAAGGGCGAAGTCGTCTCCGGAAGCGTGCATTCGAAAGACCGGGTCAGGCTGACGGTTGACGAACAGAAGCGGAGAGCGACCGCCGGCAATCATTCGGCCACGCATCTTTTGCATGCGGCTTTGCGCCGGGTGGTGGGCGACCATGTCAAACAGGCCGGGTCGCAGGTGTCGCCGGACAGGCTGCGGTTTGATTTTACCCATTTCGCCATGCTGGAGGCAAAGACGCTGGAAAAGATAGAGGATTTTGTCAACGATCGTATCCGTGAAAACCACCCGGTATCCATAACCGAGATGGCCATGGAAGCGGCCCTGGAAGAGGGTGCTACCGCCCTGTTCGAGGAAAAATACGGCGACAGGGTACGCGTGATCAGCATGGGGAACATCAGCAAGGAGTTGTGCGGCGGCACCCATACGGGACGCACCGGCGATATCGGCCTGTTTAAGATTGTTTCCGAGGCCAGCGTTGCTTCCGGCGTCAGGCGGATAGAAGCCCTGACCGGCGCCGGCGCCCTGGCTTATGTCCGGGAAAACATGAGGGCCCTGGATGAAATCAGCGGCGTGTTAAAAGAGCCGGTTTCGCGCCTGGGGACGCGCGTTCGGAAGATAATGAAGGATATCAAGGCGCTGGAAAAAGAAAAGGAAATCCTTAAAAACAAACTGGCCGCGGCTTCGGTTTCGGGCGGCGGCGATAAAAGCCAGGCCGACCATACCATGATAAACGGGGTGAAGGTGATCACCCGGATCGTTGACGCTGATAATCCGGCGGCCTTGAGAACGCTGGCGGATCAGATCAAGGATAAGCTCCAATCCGGTATTGTCGTACTCGGCGCCGCGGTCTCTTCCAAGGCCTTTCTGATAGTATCCGTAAGCAAGGATTTAACCAGTCGGTTCAAGGCCGGCGATATTATCAGGGAAGCGGCGGCTGTCGTCGGCGGCGGCGGCGGGGGGAGACCGGACATGGCTCAGGCAGGAGGCACCAGTCCGGAAAAGCTGGCGGATGCTATCGATAAAGCAATTGAAATAATAAAGAATACTTGATTCTTCATAAATCCTTTCCTTCTTTTTTCTTGACAAAAAATCAGATTTGATGATTTATGAATGAACACTCATTCATTTTAAACCACGATGGTGCCTGATATGAGCGAACCGAATAAAAACACTTTCAATCCGGATAAATATCATTTAATCTTGGAAGCCGCGATCAGCGTCATAGCCAGGGAGGGGTTTTTTAATTCCACGGTTTCCAAGATTGCCAGGGCGGCTGGGGTGGCCGACGGCACTATTTATCTTTATTTTAAGAACAAAAACGATATTCTTCTTCATTTTTTTAATTACAAGACGCGCCAGGTGTTTGACGAGTTCCGCAAGGAAGTTGATAAAGGCGGTGACGCGAAGAGTAAACTGAACAATTTGATCCGGGCCCATCTGCGGGAATTCAAGAAGGACAGGAACATGGCCGTCGTGTTTCAGGCCGAGGCCCGTCAGATCAGGTATTTTGAGCTGTATATCAAGGATATTACTCACATGTATTTTGACCTGGTGGGGGAGATCATCGCGCAGGGTCAGGAGGAGGGCGTGTTCAGAAAGGACATGGAAATAAACCTGGTCAAGCGGTTTATTCTCGGCGCGGTGGATGAAGTGATCAAT
>CAYSMV010000088.1:0-3514 GCA_964432245.1 uncultured Desulfobacterales bacterium | reverse complement strand
TTTATGCTCAGTATTATGCCACGATTACGATGAATGAAGAATTGTTTGATAAAGAGATACAGTATGTTTTGAAAACGCCCGCCGATATTCTTCCGGACATGACACTCGCGGCAGCCGCAGCCAAGAAAAAGGCGCGGGCGCTTCTGGAAAACAAGGGTAATTATTTTTAGGCCCGGTTTTCAAAATGTTCAAAAAGGAGGAGGTAAGCGATGAAAAAGCTTTTGGGCCTGGCACTGCTGATAATCGTTTTAAGCGTTGCTTCCGCCGGTATCGGTAATGCTCTGGAAAAGACGAAACCCGAATATGTGATAAAGCTCGCGACCATTGCGCCCGAGATGTCCGGATGGGGACCGGTGATCAGTCAGTTGAAGGAACGGGTGGCCAGGGAGACAAATGGCCGGGTTAAAGCCCTGATGTACTGGGGCGGCGTCATGGGGGATGAGGTAGACCTGATCCGGAAGGTCAGGCTGAATCAGATCCATGGCGCTTTGATAACCTTAACGGCTCTCAACCGGGTCGTCCCGGAGCTGGCGGTTTTAGACCTGCCCTTTATTTTTAACAACAGAGACGAAGCCGCCTACATTATGGAGAAATATTTCGATTATTTTAATCAATTGTTTAAAGAAAAAAATGTGCTTTTGGGGGCTGTCTTTGAAGTGGGGTGGTGGGATATCAATACCAGCAAAAAGGCCGTCACGCGGAGTGACCTGAAAAGCATGACCATAGAGGCCATACCGAGCGATGTCTTTGTTGAAACATTCAAGGCATGGGGAATACCGATGGTGGCGTTTCCTCCCGCGGATTTTATCCCATCCATGCAGACAGGCGTCGTTGAAGGCGGCACGCAACCTCTTCAGTATAATATCGGCGCCCAGTCTTTTACGGTGGCGCCGTATACACTGAAACTGCACTGGCTTTATCAGCATGGCGGAGCGATGCTGAATGATAAATTTTTCGCTAAAATGCCGGCTGATGTAAGGCAGGTCGTGTTAAACGCCATCCGGGACATGGGAAGGGAAGCGACCATGGCGCTTCGGGAAAGCAATGATAAAATAACCCCCGAGCTGGAAAAATACGGCATGATAGTAATAGAGCCCTCCGCTGAAGTACTCGAAGATTTTAAGGCATCGTCTTCCGTGGTATGGGATAAGCTGGCGGGGAAAAATTATCCGCGGACGTTACTGGACAATATCCTTAAGGATCTAGAAGAATACAGAAAAATTCATGGTTCTGAGAGAGACTACTGGTTTTAAGCCGGATATCTTGAAACGGCCGCCCCTTTTTATCACTGTCGGACATGGACATCCACCCGGCTGCCGCTAACGGTCTCTACGGGTTCGGGCGCAAGAAAAGGCGAATCCACGACAAACACGCGTTCCGGCTCGACTTTTCCGGAGGCAAGCAGATAATCCCGGACCTGCCGCGCCCGCATGTCGGCCAGCGTCTTGAAATGGCTTTCGTCCACCTGAATATGCTGCCGCAGGAGAGATGCCATCTCTTCTGTCGGCAGTTTTTTATCCTGGCCAAGGGCGGTTTTCTGCTTGGGAAAGGTCTCCAGCTTATACGCCTGCCACAGGTATTCTTCGTATTCTTCCGGTGCGATGGTGATACTGTCCAAAGGAACGGACGGCGCCTCTTCCGGCGGCAGTTCGGCCTGCTTGCGGGCTTTTATCCTGTCCATCAGCAGCCGCTCGCGCAGGGCCGGGCCATCCTGCCCGGAATCGACAAAACCGGCCAGTTCAATGGCCAGAGACGGCCGGTTATAAAGCAATTCCGCCAAGCCGTCAAGAGCGGGAAGAATGTTGTCCGAAATCACGGTGCTGCCGGGTTCAAAGGCCAGGTGGCTCGGATCCGCCCCGCCCATAATACCGCTGACCAGGGAAAAAGGCGAGGTGGCGGCCTTGACGATCAGGTTGGTGAAGGTTTGCAGAATAAGCCGGCCCAGCCTGAATTCAGGATCGTTCAGGTCTCCGGAAACCGGCACGTCCAGAACGATTTTCCCTTCCCGGTCCCGCAGCAGGGCGATGGCCAGCCGCACCGGCAGGCTGGTTGCCTGGGGGCTGTCGACTTTCTCGCCCAGCTCCAGCTGATCGATGAAAATGTGATTTTTCCCGGCCAGAGCCTGTTCCTTGACGGTATAATCAAAACCGGTAAACAGTTTTCCCTTGGCGATTTTCCGGCCGATGTAGTGGCCGGAATAGGGGCTGAGACAGCTCAGCTCCATGTTTTCGAATTTCAGGCCGAGATCGACAAAGATGTTCTCGGCCAGAGGGTTGAGCCGGCCGGATAGCGACAGCGGGGCCTGCTTGTCCAGCAGGGCCGAAAAATCAACATCAGCGGTCTGCTCCGGACGTGAGGAAAGTCCGGTGATCTCAAGATTGATAGCTGACAGTTCGGTTTGAAAGGGCATGACCAGGGTCTGGTCGGAAAAGCTGAAACGGGAGTTGGTCAGCGCAACCCGGTTGATATCGATGATGGCGGCCGCTTCTCCCCCGGACGGCGCTTCGGCCTCATCCGCCCCTGCCGCGTCCGCAACCCCGCCGTCCGGTTGCGCCGTGGCCGGTTTGGAGGCAGAACCGGCGACAGGCTCAAGCTTCAGGGCCGCGTCCAGACCGTCCAACTGAATATCCCCTATCTTTATGACAACGGGACTGCCGTCGACAGCAAGACCGGTCAGGGTTAGAGAGCCAAGGGACATCATGGCCTCCCCGCTTCCCGGCGCCGTCAGGTTGTCGGCCAGCACCCGGTAATTGTCCAAGGCAAAGGCGCCCAGCGCCACCTTCCATGCCGGCGCCGGTTCCGCGACAGGCTCCGGTTCCTCGCTTGCCCCGGGGCTATTCTCCGCTTCCCCGGCCGGTTTACCCAGGGCCGCCAGATTCAAGGTGCCGTCCTCCAGCCGGTCGATCAGCAGCACCCCGCCGGAGGTGCTGATTTTCCCAAGAGTGACCTCCCGGCCGGTGATGTCCGCCGAAATGGCCTCGATGGACAGGCTTTCCATATTAAAAAGCGGATTGCCCCCGGTATCCGTCACCTTCAGGTCGCGCAACCCCGCCTGACCGGTTATCTTCAGGTCCCCGGTTTTCCCATCGGCGTTCAGAAACGAGACCATCAGGTCCAGGCTCAGGTCGCCGGATTCCAGGGCAACCGGCGAATCGGGCACATATTCCATATAATAGGGTAAATGCAGATCGGTCAATTTGACTTGCAGACCGGTTTCCAGGGTTTCATGGAACGGCTTTGTTCTGCCTTCCAGGGAAAACGGCCGGCCGTTGATATCGGCTGAAAAATGGGGCATGACATAAATTTCCGTGGCCTGGCCGATAGTGGACACAAACGGAACGCCCAGGTTCAGATTTTCTACCCGGTGAGCCTTGCCCTTGATGTCATCCTGAAAAACGACTTTGCCTTCCGCGATTTCGATATTGGACACGGAAAAACGGAACGGCGCGGACTTTTCTCCGGCTTTTTCCGGCGCCGGCGCCGGCGTGGATGTGTCCGGTTTGTCCCGGGTCAG
>CAYSMV010000087.1:0-5963 GCA_964432245.1 uncultured Desulfobacterales bacterium | reverse complement strand
GCCGTGGCCCTGGGCGATATCGCCTTTGAAGATATACCGGGTCTGATAAGAATTGACCGTGTCTTTGATCCGCGGCCTGAAAACCGCCGGATTTATGACGCCCTGTATGAGCAGTTCCTCTGCCTGTACAAGGCGCACAGAAAAATATGCCGGCGTTTGAACAAAATAACGAGTCCGCCATCATGAAAAAGCCCCGCGCCCCCGAAAAAATAGAAGAGATAAAAAACGCCATTCTCGAGCAAGCCCTGGACATCATAGTCCAGGAAGGCCTCGACGATCTGACCATGCGCAACCTGGCCGGCCGGGTCAGGATGACCGCTCCCAATATCTACAATTACTATTCCGGGAAAGACGAAATTTATCTCTCTCTGGTGGTCAAGGGGTTTGAGATGCTTCATCGGGTTTTGCAAAAGGCCCGCCGCGGCAAAAAAAACACAAAAGAGCAGGCCCGGGCCATGCTCGAGGCCTATATCCGGTTCGGCATCGACCATTCACGCTATTACGACATCATGTTCGTCCTGCCGACGCCCAAGTACAACGACTACCGTGGCACGCCCCATGAGCGGCTCTCTGAAGTCGAATACCGTATATCCATGAAGATCGCCCGGATGGCCGGGGCGGCTATTCGAAAAATGTACGGGAATTCAATTGACGACAAGACCGTCACCCGCCGTCTGATCCAGATCTGGAGCCTGCTGCACGGCATGGTCAGCCTGTACAACAGCCGGGTAGCCGCTTACGTGGCCGAAGACGTTTTGTCCATTTATCGCCGGACAATAGACGAACTGATCGATGCCGTTTTGACAAAATCTTAGACCGGAGCACTATTGTCCAAAATAATATTTCCGCGGCTTCGGGCAAGATTCTTCTTTTCTATTTATTTCGAACAATAGTGATCCGGCTTAGTGCTCTGGGGCGTAAGTCAGGTGGCGTATTTTCAGTTACGTGTCATCCTCCGGCTTGACCGGGGGAGCCAGATATACGTAATCCCTTATAAAAAATAATGCCTTCTTGACTCTGGATTACCCGGTTAAATTTACCATCCGACCTGATCGGGAGGCCGGGTGATGACGAGAAAGGAATGGATCCCCCGGTCAAGCCGGAGGATAACCTCGGAAGGAATGAATTATCCGGTCGTGCCGGATAATGACGATATTTATACCAGCCTGTGCTTAGCGGCTCTGTTTTTTGATATATCCCCATTTTACCAGACGCTTGTAAGCGTATTCGGCCTGTTCGCCCTCGCTGACCTGCTCCAGATAACCGGCGTAATCGGCAGCGGCTTTCGGTATGCTGTTCATGCCTTCATAGGCATAGCCCCGGTAAAACATGGTGTTGGGGTTGCCGCCAAGTTTGTTCTCATAGGCATTAAAATCGGAAACGGCCTCTTCAAATTTTTTCAGCCTTAGCCTGGCCAGACCACTGAGATGGTCGGCCTGGGCCTCCTGGGGATACACCTGCGCGGCTTTTTCAGAAAAATTCAAGGCCTGATCATATCGCTCCTGACAGAGCTTACACTTTGCCATGATAACAAGGCCGGCGTAATCCGTGGGCGCGAGCTTCAGCCCTTCCTGGAGAGCGGCTTCCGCCGCATCGTACTCTTTTTTCGCGATGGCTTCTTCCCCGTTCTGGAAAAGCTCGATAGCCGGCTTGATTCTTCTCAAAGAAGCCGTGTTATCCATAAACCGCTCGCGATAGATCGGCTGCTGCCCGGCGCTTGAAAAATCGGTTCTGGTCAGCGTGACGGCAGTGTCATACCGCTCCTGGCTCATGGGGTGAGTGGCGAAAAGAAGAGAAACCGCGTCGGTGCCGCCCTGGTGAAGAGAATTCAGCATGTCCATGAGCTCAACGAAACCGCCCGTGCCGTATCCGCTCCGGACCATGTAGGTCATGCCGAGAAAATCGGCTTCCCGTTCATTATCCCGGCTGTAACCGGCCAGCAGCGCCCCGGCCCCGAGCATGCCAAGCTGGGAGGCGACGTCACCCAGCAGCGCCCCTTTTGTTCCGGCATAGGCGCCGACTCCCGCCACGACGGCCTGGGTCAACATCCCTTTTGACATCTGCCGGGCGGTATGCCGGGCGTTCACGTGGCCGAGTTCATGGCCCAGCAGCCCGGAGAGTTCGGCTTCACTTTCAAGAGAGAGCAGAATCCCGCGGGTGGCGGCGATACTGCCGCCGGGAAAAGCATAGGCATTGATATAGGTCGCGTTGACCACCCGGAAGGAATAAGGCATTTGCGGACGGTGCGTATGGGAAGCCATTCCGGAACCGACCTGCTGGATATAACGGTTCAAGGCCTCGTCCTGCGTCGGTCCGTAATCGGTGGAAAACTGTTGCGGAGCGTTCTGGCGGTCGACCTGGACCTCCCAATCCTCCGACACCAGCATGAATTGTTTTTTACCGGTAACCGGATTTACGGCGCATCCCATTATCAGCCCGGCGGCGGAAAGAGACGATAACCGTAAGAATTCCCTGCGGTTAAGAAAACGATACGACTGCGTTCCGTTGATGTCCGAAATCTCCATTTTCCAGATAACCCCTTGTTTAGGATCAGATTAAATCTGGCCCGCGGCCAGTGTCAAGAAGAGTGTCTAAAGGCCAAAAATTCTTGACAGGAACCAACGCTGATAATATAAGAAAAAATTCAGTTGCGTTAAAGAGAAATCAGCGGACCGATTGTTAATATAAATCTTTAATTGATTGGAGGAAAAGCATGGCAGATTATTACATCAATATCTTCGTGAATGACGAAAAAGAGAAAAAAATCAATGATGCAGGGCTTGCGAGTCATATCAAAGAGGTTGACGGGAAAAAAGCTGTTCAGGTCGAAGTAGCCGCGAAAGAACAGAAAAAACTGGCCAAAGGGTTTCCCGATCTGGTGTTTGACGCCTCAAATGCCTGCGTCCTTCCGGAAACGGCCGAAAACACCCTCCTTGATATTATCTGCAGCACAAAAACCATCGACGTCATGAAAGTTGCGATCATGAAGCTCTATAACCCCCTGGCAGGCAAGGCCCCCCGCTCTGCCCTGCGATAAATCACCATCGACGATATTTCTTTTTGATTGTTTTTAAAGGAACAGGCTTCGGCTTGTTCCTTTTTTTTTGCATGGTTCTTCTCCCATTCATCGGCTATAATTCAAAAAACGCCGGAAAACATCGTTATCGGGCAACCCGTAAAGACCGCCGCTGTTTTTGCGTTCATCAGCGGGATGCCAAGGTCAGCCCCCGGAGGGTCAAGGTGTGAATAAAAAGAGCTCCCCATTAAGACCGTTGAAATATTATTTTGGACAGTGATGAGGAATGATATGAAAAAAATAAAAATGATGTTCCTGTCGCTGATCCTGGCAGTCGCGACGGCTTTCTGCGCCATGGCGGAAGAAGATCAGCATCCTCATGAAGGGCTGAACGGCCTGCTGTGGATGCAGACATCCGCGGAGTACAGAGCCCTTACCACCCAGGCCTATCAACGAGCCAGGTATTCCATAGAAAGGGCGCTGGCTGATCCCTCCTGGACGGTGGCCATCGAACAGGACGGCCGGAATTTTAAAAACCTGCCGCCGGCCATAATCTCGGATATCGACGAAACCGTGCTCGACACCTCCGCTTTCCAGGCGCAACTGATTCTGGAGCGGAAACAATTCAACGAGCCGCTATGGGAAGCATGGGTTAAAACGGCATCCGCCGAAAGTGTTCCGGGGGCGCAGGAATTTCTGAAATGGTGCGCCGAGGAAAAAAAGATCACGGTTTTCTACATAACCAATCGCGACGTGTCGGTCGAACCGTATACGCGAAAAAACCTCAGGGACAAGGGCTTCCCCGTCGCGGAAGCCATCGATGTTATTCTCTCAAGGGGAGAAAACGGCTCTCCCTCCTCCGATAAAAGCCACAGGCGCCGGCTTGTCTGTGAAGGCTACCGCGTCCTGCTGCTGGCCGGGGATCATCTCGGAGATTTTATCAGCGTAACAAAAAAAAGTCCCGAAAGCCGGGTGAAAGCGGCCGGCCTCTATGACTCCTTTTGGGGGGATAAATGGATAATCATGCCTAATCCTCTTTATGGCTCCTGGGAAAGAGCCCTCTACGACTATGAAGAGAATCTTACTGACAGGCAAATTTTGAAGAAAAAATTTGAACGACTGCAAGGCTTTCGGTAACCCCTGCATGCTGATAAAGAAAAATAAGCGCTCTCTTTACCTTTTCCCGCGAAAAAGGTTAACATAAATTTTATTTGACGGGAGCATAAATGAATATCCGTGACGGGGCGAACAGGAAAACGACCGGCCAGAAAACAGGTCTGGTCCTGGGTCCGCTTCTTTTTTTTCTTGTTCTTGTTCTGTTCAAACCTGACGCGGATTGTTCCAGATTGACGGCCATGGCCGCGGTAGCCGTTTTAATGGCTACCTGGTGGATAACGGACGCCATTCCGCTGTTTGCCACCGCCCTCCTGCCCATGATTCTTTTCCCGCTGCTGGGCATTTTGCAGGGCAAAGCCACGGCGCCGATCTATATCAACAGCACTATTTTCCTGTTCCTCGGCGGGTTCATGATCGCGCTGACCATGGAAAAGTGGCGTCTGCACAGGCGCATGGCCCTTTTTATCATCAAGCTTATCGGCGGCGGACCGTCCAGGATTATCCTGGGCTTTATGCTGGCTTCGGCCTTTCTGTCCATGTGGATTTCCAACACCGCTACCGCCATCATGATGGTGCCCATCGGCATGGCCATTATCCTGCAACTGGAAGAAAAATTCGATTCCGGAGACACCCATAAATTTACCTTGGCGCTGCTGCTGGGGATTGCCTATGCCTGCTCTCTGGGCGGCATCGCCACGCTGGTGGGGACTCCGCCGAATCTTTCGTTCGCGCGGATTTTTCAGATTACTTTTCCCGAGGCCGAGGCCATTACCTTCGGCACCTGGATTGTTTTCGGGCTGCCCCTGTCCCTGGCGATGCTTTCGATAGTATGGGTTCTCTTAACCCAGGTTTTTCTCCGCGTGCCGAAAAATATCGCCATCGACAGGTCCATCATCATCGAAGAGTACCGACGATTGGGTCCCATAACCTTTGAAGAAAAAGCGGTGCTCTGGGTTTTTTCGATTACCGCCTTTCTGTGGGTATTTCGCAAAAGCCTGGACCTCGGTTTTACGACCATACCGGGATGGTCTGATCTATTGCCCTACCCGGAAATGATTGATGACGGAACAGTGGCTGTCCTCATGGCGATGACCCTTTTTTTCATCCCGGCCGGGAACGGGGATGATTCGACCAGCCGGCTGATGGACGCGGATATTATCCGGAAACTGCCTTGGGATATTGTGCTGCTTTTCGGCGGCGGGTTCGCCCTGGCCAAGGGCTTTCAAGTCAGCGGCCTGTCCACCTGGATCGGCACGAAATTTTCCGGCCTGGCCGGCATCCCGCCTTTTCTAATGATCCTTTCAATATGTATGGGCATAACGTTTTTAACGGAACTGACCTCCAATACCGCCACCACGGAAATGATCCTGCCCATACTGGCCTGCATGGGCGTGGCCATGGGAACCAACCCCCTGGTTCTCATGATTCCAGCCACCCTGTCCGCGTCCTGCGCTTTTATGATGCCGGTGGCCACACCGCCAAACGCCATCATCTTCGGAAGCGGCCGGGTAAAAATTTCGGAAATGGCAAAAGTGGGCATTGCCATCAATATTATCGGCGCTGTTTTGATCGCTCTGATCTTCTATTATCTGGGGACCGCTGTCTTTGCCGTTGACATGCAAACCCTTCCGCAATGGGCGACGAGCATCGCCGGTGCACCGCGGTAAAACAAACGCCACCAGGAAGAACAAATGAATATCATCAAAGGATTCCCCGCCACCAGCCAGGACAGTTATCAGCTCATTATAACCGGCCCCCCCCGCTACCCGCTGTTTCAGGTGCCAGCGAACCATTCATGGCCATGATGAAAGGATTCTGGAAACTGACCGGC
>CAYSMV010000086.1:0-1772 GCA_964432245.1 uncultured Desulfobacterales bacterium | reverse complement strand
TGACAATCAACCCGGTTTGCACAACCTGGTTGTCAACCGCCGATGATCAGTGCTGAAAATAAATGCCGGCAATTTTCGGTCAGCGTCTTTTGCTTTCAGGTAAAATAGTGTCTTGCCCCCCGACAATTTATGGAGAAATAAAAATAATTTATATTAACAGAAATTGACACTGTTGTCCAAAACAATATTTCAGCGGTTTTTTGGGGGATTTTTTTAATTGCACCCCGATCCTTTGGGGGCCGGTAAAAACCGTCCGCTGAGTTTTGGTAAACGCGGAAGCGATATCGGCACGGGCTTAGGCGGGATGGGCGCGCCCCTATAGAGGCGTCGCGTTTTTACGAATGATGTTAAAGAGCGTGGGGCGTCCGCGGAAACGCCTGAAAACATTTTTGCTTTATGTGGATTTCCGCTCGGCATGGGTCAGCGCGGCTTTAATAAATTCCCGGAACAGGGGATGCGGATTTTCCGGCCGGGATTTGAATTCCGGGTGGAACTGGCATCCCAGAAACCATGGATGATCCTTGATTTCCACGATTTCGACCAGTTCGTTGTTGGGTGAAACGCCGCTGATGATCAGGCCGGCCTTTTCCAGCGTTTCCCGGTATCGATCGTTGAATTCATAGCGGTGGCGATGACGTTCGGAAATGCTTTCGCCGCCATAAGCGGTAAAAGCGAGCGTGTTCTTTTTCAGGGCGCAGGAATAGGCGCCCAGCCGCATGGTGCCGCCCTTGTCTGAAGCCATATCCCTTTTCTGTATTGTCCCGGTTTGTTCATCGAACCATTCCCGCATCAGGTAGATAACCGGGTGGTCGGTATCCTTGTCGAATTCGGAACTGTGCGCGTTTTTCAGGCCGGCCACGTTGCGGGCAAACTCCACTACCGCCACCTGCATGCCGAGGCAGATGCCGAAATAGGGTAACTTGTTCTGCCGGGCATACTGACATGCCAAAATTTTGCCTTCCACCCCCCGGGGGCCGAACCCGCCCGGCACCAGGATACCATCCACGGCGGACAGTTTTTCGGCGCAATTTTCTACGGTAATGGTCTCCGAATCGATAAACGACAGGTCCACCTTGCTGTTGTTGGCGAACCCGCCGTGATAAAGGGCTTCATTCAGGCTTTTGTAAGATTCGGTTAAGTTTGTGTATTTACCGACAACCGCGATAGTCAGGTGGTGCTGCGGATTTTTTATTTTATCAGACAAGTGCTGCCAGAACTCCAGTTTCGGCGCCCGGGTCCAGATGTGCAGCATTTCCACGATTTTTTCATCCAGCCCTTCTTTGTTGAAAATCAGGGGCACTTCATAGATATTGGCGACGTCGATGGCGGTTATGACTGCTTCCTTGCTGACATTACAGAACAGGGCGATCTTTTTTTTGATATTGTCCTCAAGGAATATGCTGGTCCGGCAGAGAAGGATATCCGGCTGAATCCCGATGCTCCGTAACTCCTTGACGCTGTGCTGGGTCGGCTTTGTTTTTACTTCCTTGGCGGTGGGAATATACGGAACCAGGGTGAGGTGAATGTAGAGTACGTTTTCTTTGCCCATGTCCGCCCGCATCTGCCGAATCGCCTCCAGGAAAGGTAGGCTTTCAATATCCCCGATGGTGCCGCCGATTTCGACAATGACGATATCGGCCTGATTTTCCAGCTGCCGGATGCTCTGCTTGATCTCATCGGTGATGTGCGGAATCACCTGAACCGTGCCGCCCAGGTAATCGCCGCGGCGCTCCTTGGAAATAACGGAGTGATAAATTTTGCCGGAGGTGAAA
>CAYSMV010000085.1:0-2634 GCA_964432245.1 uncultured Desulfobacterales bacterium | reverse complement strand
CACAGAGGTTGATGAGAATCTGCCTCAGCCTGGCCGGATCGCCTTTAAGCTGACGAGGCGCGTTCTCATGGATGTCTGTTCCATAAACAATTTGTTTACGCTCGATGCGGGAGGCCAAAAGATCATCAATCTGTTTGAACACTTCACCGAGATTAAAATCGATATTCTCCAACTCGAGTTTACCGGCCTCGATTTTTGAAAAATCAAGCAGATCATTAATGATGACCAGCAGGGATTCGGCGCTGCTCCGGACGCTTTCCGCATAGTCCATCTGCTCTTCGGAAAGGCTGGTGCCCAGCAGCAGTTCGGTCATGCCGATAACGCCGTTTAACGGGGTCCGGATTTCATGACTCATATTTGCCAGAAATTCACTTTTAGCCCTGCTGGCTGCTTCAGCCGCCTCTTTTGCCATCCTCATCGAGGCTTCCGCCTTTTTCCTTTCCGAAATGTCCCGGGCCACGCCCAGAGCGGAAACAGGAGCCCCGGTTTCATCCCGCAGCGCCTTAACGTTGGTTTCGACCCACAGGGTCGAGCCGTCTTTACGATAAAGCTCCAGCTCCAGGGTGACCGGCCTGTCGGGATCGACGCCGGGCCGACCGTCCCTTTTAAGCTCCGTGGCTAAGATGCTTAATATTCTCTCGACGGAATCCGGGGTCATTACCTCTTCAACGGGCCTGGCGTTGAATTCCTCCGGCGTAAACCCATACATGCGTTGAACCGACGGGCTGGAATAGGTATGACGCCGGGTTTTTAAATCAATGGTATAAATGGCCTCGCTGATGTTCTCCGCCAGCATCCGATAACGCTCTTCGCTTTTTCGAATCGCGGCTTCCGCTTCTTTCCTTTCCGTAATATTCCGGGCGGCCGTGAGGATACTGACCGGCCGGCCGTTCTCATCCCTTAAAAAAGAAGCGACCACCTCGGTCCAGATAGTGGACCCGTCTTTGCAGAGCTGCTCCACTTCAATGGTACGGTAACGATCAGAAACGACTCCGGGCCGGTAATCTCTTTCCAGTTCTTCGGCGATGACGCCTGCCGCCAGTTTATAGGATTCAGGCGTGATGGCCTGGCTTAAGGTTTGAGACATGGCCTCTTCCACGGTAAACCCTCTGATTTTTTTAATGGAAGGAGAAACATAAATATGAGACTGGTCCTTCAGATCAATAATGGAAACGATCTCCGTGATATTATCACCCAGCAGACGATACAAAGATTCCTGCCGCCTGATGATTTCTTCTCTTTTTTTGATAACCGAAATATCGACTATGGAACTCATGAGGGCCAGAACGCTTCCGTCTCCATCCCTTATGACGTCACACTTGAGAAAAACAGGAATTTCCCCGCCATTCCGATGAGCCATGGAAACTTCGCCGCTCCAGGGTTTACCGTACCGGAGGACGTCAAAAATCTCCTGAAACAGCTTCCTGTTCTGAAACAGGAGCATGAGCCCCCCTTCTTTTTCCAGGATTTCCGGGGACTCATACCCGAAGAGCTCGGAAAAAGCCCGGTTGTGGTAAAAATGGTTGCCCGACAGCGTTATAAGCCCGATGGCTTCAGACGTTCCTTCGACCGCCTGTTTGAAAAGCCGCAGTTCCGATTTAACCTTTTCCCGGTCGTCGATATAACGGCTGACGCCGATCATGCCATTCGGACGGCCGTCTTTTTCATACAAAAAATCGGCTATCAATTCACAAGGCCGGGTGGAGCCGTCCTTGCAATAGGCTTCGATCGACATGATCAGCGGAGTTTGGGGCTTTTCGCCTTTTTTGATCTTGTCCAGTCCCCTTAGTACCATATCGGCAATCCGATGAGCCGAAGACGGCGTGACGTGCCGGGACATATCAAGGGCCATGGCTTCTTCGACGGTAAAACCCCGCTGGCGTTGAACAGAGGGGCTGATATAAGTAAACCTGAAATTCATGTCCAGGGTAAAGATGACTTCGTGGATGTTATTCTCCAGGACATGATAGATGGCTTCGGTCCGCTTGAGTTCTTCTGTTGTTTTAGAGGCTTCCTCGAGGTCGACCTCCAGGCGTTTCTTTTTTTTCAGCAACAGGACAACCAGGATTGACAGCAACAAGAAAACGACTACCAGAGACACCGGAAGCAATAAAGGCCGGGTAAAAAACAGCAACGTCCCTGAAGAAGCAGCGGCTGACTCGCGCGCGCCCATTAATACGCCCATGAAGCCGGCAGTTCCTCCCCCGGCCCGGTAAAAAATTCCGAACCGTTTTTGCGACCGGAGTCTGTTCATTCGCCGCGTAGCCATGACCATTTGGGAAAATCCGTTAACAAAGCCACCATCGTTTTAAATTTTTGGTTCTTCTCCAATTTAGTCGGAGGCATTATTATTTACCGGTTACCGTTTTTCTTCGCGCCCTGACCCTTTCGGGGCCGTTTGCAACCGGCGGCTGAATTTCTCGAACTCGGGCTTGCGCCCTCAGACAGCGAAAAATTCTTAACGCCGCCGATTTCAAACTTCTTTTTCCCGGAAGGCTCAAACGGCGCTTTCAAAAAACAACCGGCTAAATTTTTTCTTGGTTTGTAGAAAAAAAAAGCGCTGGAAGCGCAATAAAGCATTTTTTCCATTTCAATATTATCAATACTTTATAAAAATTCCGGCGGCCTTATCCT
>CAYSMV010000084.1:0-2795 GCA_964432245.1 uncultured Desulfobacterales bacterium | reverse complement strand
TTCGTTTACGCCGCCGATAAGATTCCATCCGGAAAACCGCCTGTCGGTCATATCGACCATAAGGAAAAACCCGTGGTCCTTATCCACATAATCGCCCACCCCTTGAAATGAGCCGGGATTGCCATCAATCTGGTTCATGCAGGTGTTAAACCAGAACTGACGGAAGCTGCCGGCCGCATTGTTGTCGGGATCAAAATCAAAGCTGGAGAGCGACCAGAACTGATCCATGAGAGGATCCCGCTGTAATTGGAGAACCACCTGGTTGGTCAGTTCATATGCGCTCTGGGTCAGCTTGATCATTTGAGAGTTCAGCCAGCCGCTGGTCACCAGCGGCCTGGCCGAAGAATAGCCATAAAGATTATTGGAACCAATCACAAAACGCCGCAGTTTTTGCTGGCTCGTGTTCCAGCCGCTGAATTCGGCTCTCAGGATAAGACCGTAGATCCGCATGGGATGATCCTTGTCTATACCCATGCGCACTCTTTCCCAGTTAATATCCCACTGGGTATCCGGATAATCGCAGGCGGCGGCGCCAAAATTATCTGCTGGCGGGGTAGCGGTAGATAGGTATACACTATTTCCAATCGTAATATTACCATCATCTCTGTAACTTCCGGCGCCGCCGTAACGATCGTGGATCCTGTCGATCCGGTTGGTATTGCTCAGGTAAGGATTGTCGCCGCCGGTTCCGGTATACGTTCCGGCCATTTGCGCACCGCCGCCTCTCGGATTGGCCCGGTCCTGAGGGCCATAAACCATGGTGTAGTTGGAATCCATGGAGACCATGTCTCCCAGTTCGGATAACGACCGCTTGTAATCACCCATCTTCATGGCGCCGATTTCCCCATAACTCTCGATATAGATGTCGGAGGCAAAACGGACCACCGTGACCTGAGGGCTCGATGAGTAAAAATTGTTTTGGCTGACCGACAGCGAAATCAGCCGGCCGCCCTCCATTTCGCCCATTTCGTGATTGGTCATCACGTCCATACCCGCCGGACAGGGCAGAGGGATCCCTCCCATCACGATCAGGATAATTACCAGCGCCGGAACAAACAATCGCGCCTTTAAACCGGAATGGATCATTTCCCCCCATTTTACAGCGCGTTTTGTCGTCATATAATAAACCGCCCGATATGAAACCATATCCGAAAAACAGTGTTTACTTTTAAAAAGTATCGATTTGATAAATTCATGTCAAGCATTAATTTTGAAAATCCGTCGGCTTCCTGAAAAGCCCTCTGGCTGCAACAGAAGACCTTTTAAAAACCAAGAAAAAAACGTAACGGTTTTGTCCGGGTTCGAACATGCAGCCGCGCAACTTATCAGAAATGTTGACAAATAATAGCCCCGAACGGTATACAGCAAAAAACGCACTGAATTTCAGGCTTTATCGGGCTGTGCGCTGATACTGGTTTTACTGTAAACTTTTAATATAAAATACTACTTTATTTCGCTGGTTCTGTCAAGCATGATATAAGGGTAGAGGCGCCCATAAGGCTTGAACACATAAACACTTAGTCACATAACCACTTAATCACATAACCACATATCAAAACCGGACAGAAAGCATGCCACCTTGTCTTGATAAAGGAGCCGGGCGGTTCTTCCCGGCCGAAGGCCGAAGGCGGATATTGGTCGTGCTGCTGGCCCTGGGCCTGCTGTGCGCGGTCATTTACGGCAATACCATAAACGTTCCTTTTGTGTTTGACGATATCGTCAATATCACGAAGAATCCCCATATCCGGATAAGAGAACTTTCCCTCACCTCTCTGGCCGAATTGTTTCAGAGCCTTTCCTTCAACCGGCCCGTCGCCTTTATCTCCTTTGCCTGCAATTATTACCTGCACCGTTATGATGTCGCCGGTTACCATGCAGTCAACTGGATTATCCATCTTTTCAACGGGCTGCTGGTCTATGTGCTGGCCCGCCAGACCCTGGGGCTTATCAAAAAAAACCTTCCGGCCGTCCCTTTTCTGGCCGCGGCCCTGTGGCTGGCCAGCCCGGTCCATACTCAGTCCGTCACCTACATCGTCCAGCGCATGAACTCCTTGGCCGCCATGTTTTACCTCGCCTCCCTGACGCTGTTTATCCGGGCCAGGACGCCGCCGCCGGACGACGCCAGCCGGGGAAAAACCACGGCCATCCTCTTCTCCCTCAGCGCGGTCTCCGGGATCCTGGCCCTGTTCTCCAAGGAGACAAGCGTCACGCTGCCGGCCGTGATCTTTCTTTATGAATGGTTCTTTATCCGGGATCTGGAACCCGGCTTTATAAGGAAAAAGGCGGCCTGGCTGCTGGCCGCCACGGCCGCCATGGTTGTCGCGGTTTTTATCTACTTAGGCGTTGATCCGGTTTCGGCCATCCTCTCAAAATATGACCAGCAGCCCTTTACCATGAAAGAACGGCTGCTGACCCAGCCCGGGGTGATCCTTCATTATGTCTCGCTTCTGCTCCTGCCCCTGCCGGAAAGACTGACCATAGACCACTATGTACCGATCTCCAGATCCCTGACGGATCCCCCGGCTACCGCAGCCGCCCTGGGCCTGCTGGCGCTGGCGATCATCATGGCCGTCGCCGGAGCCCGGAAAAACCGCCTGCTCTCGTTTGCCGTCTTATGGTTCCTGGGAACCCTGTCGGTGGAGTCTTCGTTTCTCGGCCTGGAGCTGATGTACGAACACCGCGCCTACCTGCCCTCCGTTTTCCCGTTTATCGCCGCGGTTACCGGCCTGATTGGCTTCGTGCGGCCCGGCTGGCTGGCAACGGCGGCGTTGACGCTGCTGATCATTGTCTCCGGA
>CAYSMV010000083.1:0-5309 GCA_964432245.1 uncultured Desulfobacterales bacterium | reverse complement strand
GCGGGCTGGCAGATGAACGGTATTACCACAAAGGGCTGGAAACGGTGCTGGACGAGTTTTTCGGCAATGAGCCCCTGGGCGCCGGTCTGACCCACACATTGATCACCAGCTATGACATCCAGAACCGGCAGCCCTTGTTTTTCAAAAGCTGGCGCGAGGATCACAGGTCCGTGCAGATGAAGCACGCGGCAAGGGCCACGTCTGCGGCACCCACCTATTTCGAACCGGCCCTGGTACCGGTGGTCGGGGCCACCCAGGCGTTAATCGACGGCGGGGTGTTCATCAATTCCCCGTCCGTGTCCGCGTATGCGGAAGCAAAGCGGCTGTTTCCCGAAGAGAGCGACTTTTTTGTGCTGTCCCTGGGAACCGGGGAGCTGATCCGGCCCATCGCCTATGCCGAAGCCAAAGACTGGGGCAAGGTCGGGTGGCTGGCGCCGCTGCTGAGCTGCATGTTTGACGGGGTCGCTGATGCTGCCAACTACCAGATGAAAATGTTTCTAGGCAGCTAGTATGTCCGTATGCAGACCAGCCTGGCTGTGGCATCGGATGACATGGACAACGCCACCAGCGGTAATGTGGAAAACCGCAAGGCCGAAGCCGGCACGCTGATTCAGACCCATAAGGCAGAGATGGGGACGGTGTGTTCCCTTTTGCAGGAGGGCGGGGGCGTTTAGCCCAACACCCATGAAAATCACCCACATCGGCGCTGAAAACTGCGTCACCGGCTCCTGCCACCTGATCCAGACCGATCCGGAAGCCGGCGGCGTCAATATCCTGGTGGACTGCGGCATTGCCCAGGGCCATGATCCCGTGCTGCCCTTTGACCAGTGGCCCGTGGCGCCCTCTGCCACGGATTACCTGTTTCTCACCCATGCCCACATCGACCACACCGGCCGGGTCCCGGACCTGATCGATGCCGGGTTCAGCGGAGAGATCATCTGCACTCACTCCACCCGTGCCCTGCTGACCCCCATGCTCCGGGATGCCATGTCGTTTTCCGACCGCACGGACGCACACATCCGCCGTCTGGAGGCCCGCATCGACGACCTGGCCTGGGGATTTGAACTGTATGACACCTTTACTTTGAAACACAACATCACCTTTACCCTGAAAAACGCCGGCCACATCCTGGGCTCCTGCTTTATCCAGTTTGCGTTCCCTGATTCACACCACCCGGACGGGCCCGCATTTCGCGTCACCTTTTCCGGGGACCTGGGCTGTGCGCACACCCCGATCCTCCCGGACCCGCCCGATGCCTGCGACCTGCTGATCCTGGAATCCACATACGGGGACCGGAACCATGAAAACCGGGCCGACCGCCAAGCAGCCCTGGCACAGGCCCTGAATCACGCCCTGTCCGACAACGGCATCGTGTACATCCCGGCGTTCGCCCTGGGCCGCACCCAGGAACTGATCTATGAGCTGGACCGCCTCAACCCGGGCGTGCCCGTGTTCATCGACTCCCCCCTGGGGATAGAGATCACCCGGCTCTACCAGGACATGGACGACTGCTGGGACAAGGAGGCCAAAACCCTGAAAGCCGCCGGGGACCACCCCATCCGGTTCAAACACCTGTATGCTGTGGAACGGTTCCAGGACCACCGCCGCCTGCTGGCCCTCAAGGGGCCTGCCATCATCATTGCCGGTTCCGGCATGTGCACGGGCGGCCGCATTGTCAGCCACCTGAAGCACGGCCTGGACGACCCGAAAAACGACCTGTTCTTTGTGGGATATCAGGCCGCCGGAACCCCCGGCCGGGCCATCCTGGAAGGCCGCACCCAGGCCAAAGCCGCCATCCACCGCCTGACCGGCTACTCGGCCCATGCTGACCAGCAGACCCTGTGCGACTGGGTGTCGGCCATGCCCGAACCCCCTGGCGAAATCCGCCTAGTGCACGGCGAACCCCGCGCCCAAACCGCCCTGGCCCGAAAACTGAACATAACCTGAAAGGAAGAATCTCAAACAAAAAACCATCTCCAGCCGCACCGGGAGCTTTATCGTCAACTTTGCGCAAAAGGTTCTCGCTTTTGTTATCGGGATCATCCTGGCGCGGCTGCTTTCTCCTTCCGAGTTCGGGTTGATGGGCATGACCACCATTATTATTGCCGTTTCGGAATCGTTCATCAACAGCGGTTTCGGCGCGGCACTGATCCGGAAGCAAAACAGCACGGATGTCGATAGATTTTTGGATTCAAGGACCAGATCCGCAGGGCGACAGTAAGTGTGGCAAGCAACTTAACGGAAGCTGAAGAACGCGGATCGAATAAGGATTCCACGCGATTTTTCGATATTGCAAAGGTTCCTTGGTCGAAGTGAGAACCCAGCCGGAGATTGCCAGAGAAATAGGCTACGTTGACACGCCTTTTGTTATAACCATTGACGAACAATGCGAACCATTGAGAAAAATGATCGGATGCCTTATCAACGCCCGAACGCAGAACCCCTGACCCCAAACTTGGAACCCGTGTCTTTAAGAAAAAAAACCACCATCGGCATCGTCTGGAATTTTACGGAGCAACTTGCCAAAAAGGGTGTCGGCGTTGTCATCACCCTTCTTCTGGCGCGGTTTCTCGTGCCGGCCGACTTTGGCCTCGTGGCCATGATGGCGGTTTTCCTGGCTTTGGCGACAAGCCTTATGGATTCCGGCTTCAGGCAGGCGCTTATCCGTTTTCAGAATGCCGAGCAGGTCGATTTCAATACCGCTTTTTATGCGAACCTCTGTTTGGGGTTACTTGCATATATAGTGCTTTTCGCCGCCGCCCCCTCTATTGCCGCCTTCTACGAAGAACCCCGGCTTATCATCCTTATCCGCGTGTCAGGCCTTGGCGTAATGATAAACGCCTTCCAGGTAGTTCAAGTTGCGCTCTTAAGTAGAGCACTCAATTTCAAGGCCCAGCTTCAAGCCTCTATCCCTGCCGGGATTATATCAGGCATCGTTGCGGTGTTCATGGCATACACAGGCTTTGGCGTCTGGGCGCTGGTTGTGCAGATGCTGCTGGCCGCTTTCATCACAACGGTGCTGCTATGGGTATTTCAGGGTTGGCGGCCTACACGCAGTTTCAGCTACCAGTCGCTTGGAAGCATGTACAACTTCGGCTACAAGCTCTTCCTGTCGGGCTTGTTAGATACGGTCTTTAAAAACCTGTATGTCATAGTCATTGCAAAAATCTTTGCTGCATCCGTCGCCGGGCATTATTTTTTCGCGAAAAAAATTGTGGATGTTGTAACTGGTCAGCTGGTTGGGTCAATTCAGAGAGTAACCTATCCGGCCCTCTCCACCCTGCAAGATGACAGCCAACGTCTTAAAGCAGGCTACCGAAAAGTCATATCCGTCTCGACCTTTTTGCTCTTCCCAGCCATGCTGATGCTTGCGGCCCTGGCAGAACCTCTTTTTATTTTTCTTCTCCCTGATAAATGGCTGATGGCTGCAACCTACCTTCAGTTTCTTTGCATTGCGGGTGTCCTGTACCCCTTGCACGCTATAAATTTGAATATTCTTCAAGTGAAGGGCCGTTCCGATCTGTTCTTTTATCTTGAGATTATTAAAAAAGTGATGGCCATCAGTATATTAGCCATGAGTTATCGCTACGGCGTCATAGGCATTCTCATAGGGCAGATTATTGGTTCTGTTCTAGCCTACATACCTAACAGCTACTTTTCCTATAAACTGATAAATTATTCAGTCCGCGAACAGATGGCCGATTTCATGCCGGGGCTGATGTTGTCCGGTGTGGTGGCTTTGTCAATATACGGCGCCTCGCACCTGATCCACTGGCCGGCAATCGTAAAACTTACGATACTTGGCGTCTTGGCATCAGGGAGCTACCTCGCCGGGTCGCATGCATTGAAGCTGGAAGCATATTTATTGGCACGGCAGATGCTTATAAAGAGATGGGGCCATTAGTTCATGCCTAAGAATAATATTAAGATAGCGCACTTTATCAGTGATGAAAAGTTTCCCGATTCCGCTTTTCGGCAATTCGAGTACGTTCTACCGGGGAGCAGTGACTATTTTGTGGCGTCTATACCAAAAAAATTGAAATATGTTAAAGAAGCGCCTGTGACTTTTATCAATAGATTATCATTTAAAAATCCTCTTTTCATGAGACGATTAAACGATTATAGTTTTGTGGTTCTTCACTCTCTGAATAGTTTTAACCAAGAGTTGGTGGCTCATTCGTTCAACATGAAAATAAAGTTTGTTTGGATAGGAATGGGGTATGATTACTATGATTTGATTTACAATGATAAAATGGAATTATATTTAAACAAAACTAAACAAATAGCGAGCATATATGGCACCAAAGAGTCAAATAGGCATATTGATTTAAAAAAATTCATAAAATTGATGATATACAAAAATGAGTCGAAGCGTGATCTTTTGAAGCGTATTAATTATTTTGCCCCAGTATTGGAAAATGAGTATTCAATTCTCGCATCTAAATTAGGTGGAAAATTACCAGAGTATATTCCATGGAACTATAGTCTAGCTAGTGGTAAAAATATACCCCTAATCAGTGGAGATAATATCTTGATTGGGAATAGCGCTTCACTGACCAATAATCACATTGAAACAATTGATTTTTTAAAGAAGATTTTAACAAGTAATCGAAAAATTATGTGCCCTCTTAGCTATGGTGATAATAAATATGGTGATTACATAGAATCATATGGGAAATTAGTATTGGGAGATAAATTTAAGAGCTTGCGAAACTTCATGACTTACAGTGAATACGTGAATAGCATTAGCAGGTGCTCACATGTGATAATGAATCACTTGAGACAGCAGGCAGGTGGCAACGTGGCGCTAATGGTTCTTATGGGTGCTAAAGTATTTTTAAATAAACAAAACCCGCTCTTTGATCATTACAAAAAACTAGGTGCAACGATATTTTCTATGGAGGAGCTTCAAAAAGATCCAAGCATGTTGAATGATAAATTAACAGAAGCACAGGCAAATCGAAACAAAGAAATAATGAAAAAACAAGTGGACTGGGGAAATGCTATAAAGAAGACTGAAAACTTGATTGCCACAGTGCTTAAATGACCTCCAAGGGACGTTCTTAACTTATCAACTTTCTCCATGCCGCCACAACTGCTGCAACCGCGTCGCAAGAGCTTCACCACGCCATCGCAAAAAGCGTTGAATGAACAGCTCCTACAACTGTCAGCCGTCTTGAGAAAAGGGGATCCGCGCTGATTATGATAAGTTATTAACTCAACTTTCGGGATTTAGAGAAGCCCGGGTCAGGGATGGCATAATATACTGTAATAACTGCACATAAAGCTTGAAGAGCCCAGTCTTTTGA
>CAYSMV010000082.1:0-5485 GCA_964432245.1 uncultured Desulfobacterales bacterium | reverse complement strand
GTTGATGTTTTCTTTAAAAACACCGTAGCATAACCCACGTTTGCAAGGATGGCAGGTCATTTTTCCTTTTTTTAACTGTCAATCATTATGTCTAAAACTCTAAAACCTTTTTTTCATATTTCAGGGTGGCGAAATAATCGTCCATGGTTTCCTGCCGGCGGATCAACTCCACGGTGCCGTCTTCGCGCAGCAGCAGTTCCTTGGGCTTTAACCGGCCGTTGTAATTAAACCCCATGGCCAGGCCGTGGGCGCCGGTGTCATGGATCACCAGCAGATCTCCCTCTCTGGTTTCCGGAAGCAGGCGCTGAATGGCGAATTTGTCAATATTCTCGCACAGAGAGCCGACTACGTCTACCCGTTCCCGGGCCCCGTTGTTTTTGCCCGCCACGCTGATTTCGTGGTAGGCGCCGTAAATGCCGGGCCGCATCAGGGCGGACATGCTGGCATCCACGCCGACATATTTTCTGTAGATATTTTTGTGGTTGATGACTTTCGTGACCAGAACGCCGTGGGGGCCGGTCATGTAACGGCCGCTTTCGATGAACAGCCTGGGCGCGTAGCCGTTTTTTTGTGAAAAACGGGCAAAAGCGGCGGCGATATCATTTGCCATGGCAGTGAGGTCAATGGGCTTTTCTTCCGGCCGGTAAGGGATGCCGAACCCGCCGCCCATGTTAATAAACTCGAACCGGATCGGCACGACGCCGGCAACCTCCTCGGCCAGCTCCAGCAGCATCTCGGCGGTAGTGACCATATATGCATGATTCAGCTCGTTGGAGGCGACCATGGCGTGCAGGCCGAATCGCTTGACGCCTTTATCGGATACGGACCGGTAGGCGGCGATCATCTGGTCGTGAGTCAGTCCATACTTGGCTTCCACGGGATTGCCGATAATATCGTTGCCGGTGCGCCGCTCCCCGGGGTTGTAGCGGAAACAAATTAAATCCGGCAATTTCGGCACCTTGTCGATCAGCGATATGTCGTCCAGGTTGAGGATACAGCCGCCGTCGGCCAGGGCCGCCTCAAATTCCTCCTTCGAGGTGTTGTTGGAGGTGAACATGATATCGTCCGGTCCGGCCCCTGCTTTCCGGGCCAGGACCAGCTCCGGGATTGAACTGCAGTCAAAGCCGAATCCCAGGGATACCATGATTTCCATTATGCGCGGGTTGGGCAGAGCCTTGACCGCGAAGAATTCCCTGAAACCCGGCAGGCCTGAAAACGCGTCCACGACCGCCCGTCCGGTCTCGCGGATGCCGGTCTCGTCATAAATGTGAAAAGGAGTCCCGAAGTGGGCCGCGATTTTTTCCACGTTCGGGAAAAGGCGCTTCTGAAACGCGTCTGACATGGGCATGGATATGATTCTCCTTGAAAATTTCTCAGATTATAGCGTATCGGCTTGGTAGAGACAAATGTTTCTTTGTCTGAAGGATTAAATATTGAAGCCCCACAGAAATTCGGGTAAAATCCAATATTAATAAGTTTTTCTGAATTTAGTAACCTCCCTCTTCACGGACGGGCAGAATGGAGCACCGGCATATTGACATAAAACCCGGGCAATGGGGCGTGGCGATTATTCATTCGATATGGGAACGTGGCTCAGACGCCGATATTAAAGCCCTTATCCGTCAGGTTAAGATAAACCCTGAGGCTGCCGACGCGGTTAGAAGGGCTATACCGCATTCGAATGTCTACGGATATCCCAGGTTTTTCAAACTGTATCTGGAAAAAATTGATGGGAAAAGATGATCCATACTGGACGAGCTGGGAAAAGCTGATAGAAGCATCCTCTAATCTTCAAGGGCTTTTTCCGGACGCTGTTCTGGCCGGCGGCAGTGCCGTCGCCGTTCATGTCCGGCATAGATTCTCGTTTGATGCCGACCATATTTTATCGGATCTTGAAGAAAATTATCAGGCTGTCCTTGATTTTCTTGAAAAAAGGGATGACTGGAAAACAGCCCGGCTTAATCCGCCGAAACTTATACTGGGCAATTTTCAGGGCGTGGAAACCGGCATTCGACAGTTGAGACGTAACCTTCCTCTTGAAACGGAGGCGGTAAACATCGGCGGGAAACAATTGACCGTTCCTTCCATAACAGAAATGCTGCGAATAAAAGGGTGGATGATCGTCAGTCGGAACGCCGCCCGGGACTATATCGATTTTGCGGCTCTGGCTGAAAGAATCGGGGAAAAAGACGCTGTCAGCAATCTGGAAAATTTCGATGTTTATTATTCGGACATAACCAGAAAAGATGATGTTTCACCGTTGATGCAGCTGATTCGTCAGTTAGCCGAACCAAAGCCCCATGATCTGGATGATATCGATATCTCACAATATAAAGGAGTCCGCCCACCGTTTGATTCATGGGATCATATCAAACATATCTGTGAAAGAATATCGGTGGAACTGGGTGACAACCTGGTGGAATGACAAACCCGGATCACTCCCTGCTTTATTTATTTTCTGTCCCTGTCAATGACGGCATTTTTGATATCATATCCGGAGATCTGGTCGGCCCGGTCCGTGATCCGGTTCAACTCTTCCTCCCCGGCCGTTCGAATCGTTTCCAGCTCTTCCCGGGAGGTGTTTTTGGAAATTTTAATCGGCCGGCCGAAGGTCAGGTAAATGGTGCTGAAAGGCCGGGGGATGATGGTTCTGTCCCAGGCCTTGTGAAAGGTGATGACCCTGGACCCGGAGCAGGCCATGGGTATGAACCAGGAATCGGTTTCCATGGCCAGGACCAGCATTCCTTTTTTCATGATTCGCGCCGGCCCCCGGGGACCGTCCACCGGTGTACCGCAGATTTTAGCGGGGCCGTGTTTCATGTAATTAACCAGCTCCGCCAGCGCTTCCTGGCCGCCTCGGGAGGAGGAGCCGCGGATGACGTCATAACCGAGCAGCGCCGCCACCCTGGCGGTAAAATCGCCGTCTTTGCTGCGGCTGATCAGGACGCACGAATTCTTCAGTTTTCGAAAATGATAAAAGAAGAAGATGGCGTTGCGGTGCCAGGACCCGGCCACGACATTGCCGGTAACGCGGTTATTGGTAAAATACTGCTCGTAAATATCCCTGTCGATGATCTTAACCCGGACCGTCCCGAACCAGAGCTTCACGATCCAGGTCAGCAGCCGGGCCAGGATCGCCATGGTCCATTTTATTTTATGTACATCGGTTCCCAATATGATTCACCCAGACCATTTCGGAGCCGTTTGCAACCGGCGGCTAAACAGTGTCCATACATTTATTATGGATGACATAATTCAGGCTTCCAATCCAGAAATTTAGAAAAGACTGTTTATGGATGGAAACTAAATATCATTTTCAATATATGGATAACAAGATTAAAATCATTGCCGGAGCCTGTATGGCGCGTAACGCGATTGTTTATAACAGCGGCGGATCAGGCAGGCGTTGGCCGGGGAGGTGAAAAATGATTAATGGTTCGCGTGTTGTTGCCGTGGGAATTATGGCGGTTCTGGGACTTGTCCTTGTCGATGGGGTTTTTATTAAAAAGGGGGAGACCATGGAAAGCAAATTAGAAGCCGGCGTGATCCAGATGCCCCGGCCGGTCTTGGAGGGCGGGCTGCCGCTGGAGCAGGCCCTGTTGAATCGCCGGTCTCAAAGAAACTTCGCTGACCGGCCTTTGACGCTGTCCCAGGTGTCGCGGCTTTTATGGGCGGCCCAGGGCCTGACCGGCGAAAGCGGTTATCGGACGGCGCCGTCCGCCGGAGCCCTTTACCCGCTGGAGGTATATCTTTTCAGCGGCCGGACCGAAGGCCTGGCGCCGGGAGCCTATCATTATGATCCGGGCGCTCATCAACTCCTGCTTGTCAAAGAAGGCGATCAGCGGCCCGGTCTGTGCCGGGCCGCTCTGTCTCAACAGGCCGTTGCCGCGGCCGCCGCCTGCCTTGTCATCACGGCGGTGGCCGAGAGAACGACCGCCAAATACGGACAACGGGGTCTCTTGTATGTACTCATGGAGATCGGACATGCCGGTCAGAATATTCTCCTGGAGGCCGAGTCCCTGGGTCTCGGGGCGGTTCCCATCGGCGCCTTTACGCAAAACGAGGTGAATGGCCTTCTGGAACTGGGCCGGCGAGAACAGGCGTTTTATATTATCCCGGTCGGCTATCCCGCGGAATAATCAAACGGGAGCATCTGATATTATTTTATCAAACCAGGTCAACGCTTTTGGGCTTTTTAATGGCCAAAACAATCAAAGAGTATGCTAACACCAGAGTTCCGATACCGAAAGCTGTAAGAAAAGCATTAATTTACCTGACTATCTTAACGAGTCTGGTTCTTGGGCCTTATTTGCTTTTGATAGTCATAATTGCTTGTATCGCTGGTTTAGAAGCATATAGAGCAGGCGTCAATCGCCGATGATGATTGACCATTATTGGTCTTTTTTTTCAAAAAACAGCCTGCCCCTTGACAGACCACCGATCCGGATTATTTTTTTTAACAATCATATTATCAGCATGTTAACCATACATCGCTTGCGTTCTTTCGGGTGAATAAAGGAGGCAAACAATGTCTGGAAACAAATTCTTATAACACCTGAAAATCTGCTTGATCCGGGAACGGGTGGTGAGCCTGTGACGTTAAAGCGCGAAAGCTTACCCGGAAAAGACAGGTACGCTTCAACCCAACCCTTCCCGCACGAACATTCAGGGTATGTTCAAACCTTACCCTGACAAACTTTTTTTGGCAAAACTGATATGGGACGGAAATAACGATTAGAATTTTCGGTTTTTAAAAAAGGAGGTGGTTTTAATGAAAAAGGTAATGGCTGGTTTGTGCCTGGCATTTTTTTTGATTTTTTGCGGGCTTCTCCCGCCGCCTGCGGCATGGAGTGAGACGACAACGTCTTCCAGCGTTGTAAACGATGACGTGCAGGCTTGTGTTGATGACAAGGCTTTGGAAAAACGACGGCAAATAATGCAGGAAGCCGTAAACGCCATCGACGATACCCGGAACGTAATCCGGGCGCTTGATGAAGGCAAGACCGATGAAGCGCTGACTTTACTGGAGCGGGCCATCGGCAAGTTGGAATTAATAACCGCCAGAGACCCCAAGCTTTCCCTGGCGCCGATGGATGTGAGCATTGCGACTTTTGATTTGTACGGCGATCTGAAAAGCATCAAACAAGCGCGGAAACAAGCGAAAGAATACTTGGAATCCGGGGATATACAAAAAGCCAGAAGCCTTTTAAGCGGACTGGCCAGTGAAATCGTCATCAGCCAGACCTGCATTCCGCTGGCGACCTATCCTAAATCCGTCAAAGCGATCGTGCCGCTGATCGATACCGGTAAAATTGAGGAGGCCAAAACAGCCTTACAGGCCGTTCTCTCTACGCTGGTTGTAATCAATAACGTTATTCCGCTGCCGCTTGTCCGGGCCGGGGAAATGCTGGCGGAAGCGGAAACACTGGCGGAAAAAAAGGAACGAACGTCGGAAGAAAACGATCAACTGGAAAAACTTCTGCAA
>CAYSMV010000081.1:0-1527 GCA_964432245.1 uncultured Desulfobacterales bacterium | reverse complement strand
CGCCGTCCGCATGACCCATCTGCCCACCGGCGTAGTGGTCCAGTGTCAGCAGGAGAAATCCCAGATCAGAAACAGGGAGATCGCCATGACCGTTCTGCGGTCCCGGCTCTATCAGCTGGAAAAGGCTAAACAGCAGGCTAAAATAAAAGAGATGCACGACAGCAAGGATGAGATCGCCTGGGGTAACCAGATCCGGTCATATGTGTTGCATCCTTATCAGAAGGTAAAAGACCACCGGGTGGACCTGGAGATCGGCAATGTTTACGGCGTACTGGATGGGAACATCGATCCTTTCATCAACGCGGTTTTACTGGAAGGAAAAGGCTGATGGACGGCCGGAAAAAAACGGGGCAAGCCGTCGGCGTCGGGATTCAACCGGTAGCGATTATTCAGGAGTTTTATAAACCCGGTTCAAAAGCTTTTACCATCCTGCTCAGGCATGGAGAGCAGGTGGCGGAGAAGAGCCTGCGGATCGCCCGGCATGTCGGGGCGTTTTCTCCTGATATGGTTTTTATCGAAGAGGCGGCCATGCTGCATGACATCGGAATAATTCGGACCTATGCGCCGGTTCTGGGCTGTTACGGAGAATCCGCTTATATTTGCCATGGGATTATGGGCCGGGAGATGCTGTCGTCTCTGGGGCTGAACCGCCACGCCCTGATCTGTGAGCGGCACGTGGGCGCCGGCTTGACGGCTGAAGAGATAAAACAACAGCGGTTGCCGCTGCCGTTGCGGGATATGTTGCCTGTTACCCTGGAAGAGAAAATCATCGCTTACGCCGATAAGTTTTTTTCCAAAAAGGATGAACAGGGCGGGGAAAAGCCTTTTTCGGAAGTCATCAAAGAAATCGAGCTTTACGGCCGACGTCAGGTCGAGACCTTTCTATCTTGGGCGGAGATGTTCGGCGACCGGTAATTTTGTGCCCGAAAAATGATTGTCTGCCGTATAATATCATTTTGGAAAGAATCATTATTTGTATCCTGATATACAAAAGCATCTGAAGTTTTATTTTATTACCGATGATGGCGCTTCCATGCCGGTAATTGAGCAGGCAAGGACGGCCATTCTCGGCGGCGCCACCATGATTCAGTACCGGCACAAGTCGTTTGCCGCGGCGTTTTATGAGGAAGCCGCCGCCGTCAGGTCGCTGTGCCGGGTCAATCGTGTTCCTTTTATCGTCAATGATGATATCGTGCTGGCCAAGGCGGTGGAGGCCGATGGCGTTCACCTCGGCCAGGGCGATGAATCTCCGGCCCGGGCCCGTCAAATTCTGGGAGAGGCCGCCATTATCGGGATTTCCGTTTCCACGCTCGCCGAACTGGGAAAAACAGACACCGGACCGTGCGATTATATGGGGACCGGCCCGGTTTTCGGCACGATTACTAAAAAAGATTCCAAAAAGGTCATTGGACTGGAAGGGCTTGGGCGGGTGGCTTCAAGGGCGCCTGTTCCCGTGGTCGCTATCGGCGGGGTCAACGCCGACAACGCCGCCGCCTGCCTGACTGCCGGCGCCGCCGGGGTGGCGGT
>CAYSMV010000080.1:0-10675 GCA_964432245.1 uncultured Desulfobacterales bacterium | reverse complement strand
AACCGCGATAACGGCTTCCATCATACTGGCGAACACGGCCTCCAGTTCGTTTTTCTGAAGTTTAATCGTCTTAATCCGTTCAGCGAGCTGGACCGACATACTGTTCATGGCTTCCGCCAGGCTGGCCAGTTCCTCTGAATCCGGCAAGACCAGTTTACGATCAAGATGGCCGGCGGCAAAACGCTGCGCTCCCGCTTCTATTTCCTGAATCGGTCGCGTAATTCTCTGCGACACCAGCAGGCTGACGAAAGCCACCAGCAAAGTAATCATCAGGCACACCTGGATGATTTTCCATTTTATTTCACCCAGGGCCTGATAAACCGAGGTCAGGGGAACGGATGCGCGCACGATCAGCGCGACCGGCTTGCCTTCCGGCAACCCTACGGCCACATACATCATATTCTTTTTCAGCGTACTGCTGTAACGAATCGAACTGCCCGCGCCGGTCTTCACGGCCGCCGCGATTTCAGGCCGATCCTTATGGCTCTCCATGAGAGAGGGATCTTTTTCGGAATCACCGATCACCCGGCCCTCAGGAAGAATAACCGTAATCCGCGTGTTGGAAGCCTTTCCCGCCTTTTTGCACAGCCGGTCCGTTTCCTGAACATAGCCCGGGTCCACGGAAACGGCATCGGCCTGGAGATACCGCGCAAACAGAGGCGACTGGCTGAACAGCCGCGCCCGGGCCGTCAGATCTTCCCGTGTCTGGTCAACGATAAAAGCGTTCAGCGAACTGAACACAAACCAGATAGCCGCCAGCAACGAGATGACCGCGATCAGGAAATAGGTGGGAAATATCTGGGTGAACAGTTTTTTGCGCTTTGTCATTGTTTACTTCATCCCGCTATTGTCCAGAAAAATGGGAAAATGGTTCTTTTATCACATAAACAATTGTTTTTATTAAGTCCAACTATTTTAAAAAATCACGTCCTGTTTAGCCTGTTCAAATGGACTCGGACGAAGTTTTTTTTGTGAGCACCATTTTGAGCCTTTGGGGAAAAGGGCGATTAAAACCGACTGCGTTAAGAATTTCTCGCTGTTTGAGGGCGATAGCCCGAGTTCGAGAAATTCAGCGGACGGTTTTAACCGGCCCCCAAAGGGTCAAGGTGCGAATAAAAAAGCTTCGGCCGAGACAGCTAAAATATTATTTTGAACAATAGGGGTATTGCTATTCTTCCTTGAAGCGGTATCCTACTCCCCGGACCGTCTCAACGCAGTTGCCGAACCGCCCCAGCTTCTTTCTCAGCCCGGCGATCTGGACGTCAACGCTCCTGTCCGTCACCGCGTAGTCCTCCCCCCGGATCTTGTCCACGATCTGCCAGCGTGTAAACACCCAGCCGGGGTGTCTGGCGAGCAGGTGAAGGACATTAAACTCCGTGGGCGTCAGTACGATCTTTCCCTGAGCGGTTTCGACCATGTGCTTATGCGGGACAATAGTAATACCATGAACATGAACCGCGCCGGTATCATCCGCGATGGTCGAATCGCGCGACTTCCTTCGCAAGACCGACCGGATTCGCGCGATCAGTATTTTAGGGCTGAAGGGCTTGGTAACATAATCGTCCGCGCCCAGCTCCAGCCCCGTAATGATATCCGCCTCTTCGCCCTTGGCGGACAGCATGACGATAAAGATATTTTTTGTCACCGGATCGGCCTTGATCCTTCTGGTTACCTCCAGGCCGTCGATCCCCGGCATCATCAGATCCAGCACGATAATATCCGGAAGTTCGGAACGGGCGATGGACATGGCCTTTTCCCCGGACTCGGCGCAAAGGGTCGGATAGCCCTCCCTCTCAAGGCTGACGCGAACCAGCTCTAAAATATCTTCTTCATCATCCACGACCAGGATGCGTTCTTTAGCCACAATACTTCTCCCTCGATGGTTTTTAATCCGTAACCGTCCTGTCGATATCTCCTTTATCAACATGCCGGATGATTTCCCCTTCCACCATGTAAATCACTTCCTCGGCGATATTGGTGGCATGATCGGCCACGCGCTCCAGATGGCGGGATATCAGGAAAAAATTCAATAAATATGAAGTGCTGACAAGTTTGGCGTCGCCCAGTTTCTTTAATTCATCATAAATATCATCCCGCAGCATATCGATTTCCTCGTCCGCGAACACCACTTCTTTGGCGGCCTGAGAATCCTTTTCAACAAAGGCGTTGAGGCTTTTTCTGAGCATGGCCTTGACCTTTTTACCCATAGGGAAATAGTCATAGTACTGTTGCCGCTCATCCTTTTCGGCCAGCGATTTCACGCGATGCGCCATATTGACCGCCTCATCGCCGATTCTTTCCAGGTCATTGTTGATTTTTATGGTAACGCCCAGGAAACGAAGATCAATGGCCACGGGCTGATAAAGAGCGATGACTTTCAGGCATTCCTCCTCGATCTCAACTTCCAGTTCGTCGATCTGGTAATCGGTATCGATGATTTCCTGAGCCAGGTTCCGGTCCAGATCCCTGATGGCAATGACCGCTTTATGCAGCCGGTCTTCCGCCATGGCGCCGAGTTCCAGCAGTCTTTTTTTCAACTGTTCCAGTTCATTCTCAAGATGTTTGGTCATGTCTCTCCCCGCCGATCATTCCCGCGGCCCCCGATTTAGCCGAAGCGGCCGGTAATATAGTCCTCTGTCTGTTTTTTCTCCGGTCTGGTAAATAAAGCGTCGGTCGGACCGGTTTCAACCAGTTCGCCCAGGTAAAAAAAAGCCGTGGTATCCGACACCCGGGCGGCCTGCTGCATGTTATGCGTAACAATAATAATAGTATAAGCCTGTTTCAGCTCGTGAATCAATTCTTCAATCTTCTGCGTGGCAATGGGATCCAGGGCGGAACAGGGCTCATCCATCAGCAGGACTTCCGGCTCCACGGCCAGGGCCCGGGCGATACACAGCCGCTGCTGCTGACCGCCGGAAAGGCCGAGGGCCGATTCGAAAAGCCGGTCTTTGACCTCTTCCCACAAAGCGGCTTTTTTCAGACCTGTTTCCACTTTATCCGCGATCAGGGCCTTATCCCTGAACCCATTGATTCTCAAGCCATAAGCGATGTTCTCAAAAATCGTTTTGGGAAAGGGGTTGGGCTTTTGAAATACCATGCCGACCCGCCGCCGCAGCGTCACATAATCCACCCCGGCGCCGTATACGGGTTCACCGTCCATCAGGATTTCACCGGTCACCCGGAAGCCGTGAATCAGGTCATTCATCCGGTTCAGGCACCGGATAAAGGTGCTTTTGCCGCATCCGGACGGACCGATCAGGGCGGACACCCGGTTCTGATGAAAATCAAGAGAAATATTCTTCAGCGCCTGGAAATCACCATAAAAAAAGCTGAGGTCTCTGGTCGCGATTTTAACACTCATCGTATTATTCCTGAAGCCGTCGTCTTAAGCGTGCCCGGGTGATGATCGCGGACAGGTTCATGCCGCAGACAAGTACGATCAGCACCAGGGCGGTTCCGTATTGAAGGGGTTCGGTTACGGCGATATCCCTGCCTTCGGTGGCCAGCGCGTAAATATGATAAGGCAAAGCCATTACTTCGTCGAATATGGATGACGGCAGAATCGGCGTAAAGAACCCCCCCGCCGTAAACAAAATAGGAGCCGTCTCGCCGGCGGCCCTTCCCAGGCCGAGGATGGCGCCGGTCAGGATCTC
The DNA here is from genome assembly GCA_964432245.1 of uncultured Desulfobacterales bacterium. Lineage (GTDB taxonomy): Bacteria > Desulfobacterota > Desulfobacteria > Desulfobacterales > Desulfosudaceae > JBFMDX01. Next base: position 7,022 of record CAYSMV010000080.1, on the reverse strand, counting down.
CGGGAGCGCGGCCGGGATAACCACCCGGTAAATCGTCTGCCATTTGGTCGCCCCCAGGCCGAATGATGCCTCCCGGTAAGTGCCCGGAACCGCTTTCAACGCTTCTTCAGTGGCGCCGATAATCACCGGCAGGGTCATGGCGCCCAGGGTCAGGGCGCCGGCCAGGACACTGACCCCGAACTTCAAAACAGTACAGAAAAAGGCCAGTCCGAACAGGCCGAAAACGATTGAAGGCACGCCGGCCAGGGTATTGATGCCGAAACGGATAATCCGCAGCAGCCGGCCTTTTTTCGCGTATTCGCTTAGATATACGGCCGTGGCCACACCGATGGGCATGGCAAACAGGATAGCGCCGGCGGCCAGGTAGAAAGTGCCCACGATACAGGGCATGATGCCGCCCCTGGTCATGGAATCAGAAGGCGGCTGAGTCAGAAACTCCCAGGATATGCTGCCCGCGCCTTTGGCGACCACGAAAAAACCCACGATCAACAGCGCGGCCGCGTTGATCAGCGTGGCCAGGCGGAACAGGGAAAACCAGAGCCCCTGAACGAGCTGCCGCCGCTTCAACCGTTTGGCTGTATTTAACTGTTCCTGACGATCCATGATATTACAGGGTTTATCCTCCGAGCTGATTTTTTTGAAACCGATTGGCCAGCACATCGGCCGTCAGGTTGAATAATAATGTAAAAACAAAAAGCACGATGCCGATGGCAAACAGGGCATGATAGTGGCCGCCGCGGAACGGAGCCTCGGCCATCTCGGCGGCGATGGTGGCCGGCATGGGCCGGACCGGATCGAACAGAGAATGGGGCACAATAGCGGCGCCGCCGGCCACCATCAGCACCACCATGGTTTCCCCGATGGCCCGCGACATCCCCAGAATCACCGCCGTGGCAATGCCGGAGGCCGCGGCGGGAAGAACGATCCTGACGATGGTTTCCAGCCGGGTGGCCCCCAGCGCCAGTGACGCCTCGCGCAGCGAAGCCGGAACGCCGTGAATGGCGTCCTCGGATATGCTGCAGATGGTCGGCACCGCCATGAATGCCAGCATCAGGGAGGCGTTGAAAAGATTAATGCCGATGGGGATATTAAACACTTCCTGTAAAAACGGTCCGAACACCACCAGGCCGAACAGCCCGATGACCACCGACGGCAGGGAAGCCAGTATCTCCACAAACGGTTTTACGAACTCCGCCGTGCGCCTGCCCGCGATTTCAGCGATATAAATAGCCGTCATAATGCCCAGCGGAACCGAAATAATCGACGACAGCAACGTGACAAAAGCGGATCCGGCAATCAGCGGCAGAATCCCGAACAGGGGTTCGTCGTCGGTGGGATACCATAAGTCGCCAAACAGAAAATCCCTGACCGAGGTGATTTTCAAAATGGGAATTCCTTCGACAAAAAGGAACAGCCCGATCAGCAGCAGTGTGGTAATGGAAACCAGCGCCACCGTGAAAAACACGAATTGCACCGATCTGTCCGTTGCCTGTCGCCGTGAAAGCTTGTTGATTCCGAGCATTTTATCCTCTGTCCCATTACCCCCGGGCCCTCAGTTATTTACGGCATGAATACCGGAACGCTGCCCACGGACTGCACCAGTTTCTGCCCCTTGGGTGAGAAGACGTAGTTGATAAAATCCAGAACCGTGCCTTCGGGCCAGCCCCGGGTAAACATGAACAGGGGACGGCTGATGGCATACTGACCGCTCAGCGTGGTCGCTTCACTGCCCGTCACGCCTTCGACCTTCAGTTGCTTGAGGCTATCATTGATATAGGCCAGGCCGATATAACCGATGGCGCCGGTCGTTTTACTTACCGTCTGGACCGCCGCGCCGTTGGAAGCGACCGTCAGCGCGCTCGGCACCACTCTGCCGCTCTTTAATACGATTTCGCCCCACACCTCAAACGTGCCCGAAGAGCTGTCTCTGGAAACAACGACAATTTTCTCGTTCTTTCCGCCGACGCCCTTCCAGTTGGTGATCTCTCCCTTGTAAATGGCTTCCATCTGGCTGAGGGTCAGATTGGAAACCGGGTTGGAGGGATGAACAACCGGAACGATGCAATCCATGGCGATCCGGAAGGGAACCGGATACACACCCTTGGTGCATGCCAGTTGAACTTCCTTATCCTTGATGAACCGGGAGGCATTGGCGATATCGGTCGTGCCGTCAATGATGGCCTTGATACCGTTACCGGACCCGCCCCCGGAAAGAGAGACGGACACGTTTCTGTCCTGCATGTAGGCTTCGGCGATCTTCTGAGCGGCCGGCAGCACCGTGGTGGAACCCTTAATTACCAGTTGATCGGCCAGAGCCGGACCGATGGCGATAAGACCGGCCAGGGCCAAAACCATCATGAATGTTATTTTTTTGCATGTTTTCTTCATTTTCCCTCTCCTCTTGTTTATTTGTTGGTGTTGTTTTTTTAACGGCTGATAATACAGCCTGTTCTCTGTTAGAAGATATTTTATGAATATAATGTTAAGAAAATATTAAGGCCGGATAAAAACATCATTAGCCCGGTATTTTGTAAAACATCCTGGTTATGGCCATCATTATGGCATTGATTATTAGAGAAATATTAGGAAAATATGAGGAAAAAATTAAAAATTGGTGAAGATCGGACGATTCCGGCTTTGTTCACGTTTGCCGCCTTTTACTTATAAACACCGGAAAAGTATGGAAAATATGGAGGGTGAGTTGAGAAAGAAAAGTCAGGAGGAGATTTTCTGTTGCAGGCGTTTCAGGCCTGCGTCATCAGGAAAATAAACAAGGGCCTGTTTGATAACCGCCAGCGCCTTTTCCGGTTCGCGACGATTTTTAAAAAATTTATAAACATGGATGAAAACCTCTTTTTGAATGGTCTCTTCCCGGTTGACAAGGGTGAGCGCGTTCCAATACGCCGCCTCCGCCGCTTCATAACGTCCCAGCGAGGCGAGATAATCCCCGAAAGCCAGGTACGAGGACGCCCGGTCCGGCAACGTCTCTTTCATTTGGCTGTCCGGCAGGCCCCACCAGGTCATCAAGGCCAGGCAGGCGTCCGTGTTATCCGGATTATCCTTCATGGCGGCTGATAAAACATCCAGGCCTTCCGTTACCCGGTTGTTTTCAAGCAGCGCGGCGGCGTAGTTCAAATAAGAGCTGATGTGGTTGCGGCTGTAAGCAATAGCCGAACTTAATAAAATAGCGGCGGCGTCCATCTCCCCCTGCCGCGACAGAAAACGGCCCGCGTCCTGAAGCACTTGAATGTCCAGCGGGAAAAGCCGGACAGCCCGCTGATAGTGATGGCCGGCCTTTTCAGGTTCATCCAGGATTGCCGCCGTTTCGGCCGCCGCCTGGTGATAACCGGCGTTCAGGGGATCAAAAAAAGCCGCCCTTTCAGCAGCCTGCCGCCTCAGGCAGAGATCTTTATCAGATATATCCTCCGTCAAAGCCATGTCCCGGAAATCAAAAAAATGATAATTAGCCAGCATGACGCCGCCATGGATGACGATCATGGCCGATAAAAAAACCAGGGCCGTTGCCCGGGGCCACCGGTAATCAACGGCCGCCCGCGGCAGATAAGTGGCGCCGTATCCTTTTAAAAAACGGGTATTGGCCGCGGAAACCATCACCGCCAGGACAAAAAAGAAATAGAGGCCGTTGGCGCCCACCTGCAGGTTAAAATCCACAACCGAATGCAGCAGAATCGACGCCACGGCCGCCAGGCAAGCGGCAAACAGATAGATCGCCAGGCGTTCACGACGCCGTTTAAAAGAGCGGTAAGAAACCTGAATAACCCGGAACAGGGCCAGCCCCATCAAGCCGGTCAAAATTATCCCGCCGGTAGACAGGAATTCGATATAATCATTATGCGCGTGTTCCAGCCGGGAACTGCCCGGAAAGGTCCGGAAACGGGGATAAATATCCTGCCACGTCCCCACGCCGCTGCCGGTAAGGGGAAAATGGCCGATAATCGTCCGTCCGTCCCGCCAGTAATGGAACCGGCCGGTTTGGATCTCACCGGCCTCGTTACGAATCTCTCCGAACCGCTCAAAGATCCGGTCCCAGGCATCAGACCCGGTCAATACCAGAATGCCCAGAAACAAAAGCGCGGCCATCACGCTCACTTTTCTTTTTTTAGCCCTTCGCGTCAGCCAGAGGGAGAGCAAAAACATGGACAGGGTCAAAGATATGATGCCGCCCCGGGACAGGGAAACAAAAACGGAAGTGCCGATCAGAAGAGCAGCCAGGCCATAAAGAAAATAGTGATTGATCCGGTGATGAGTCAAGAAATCCCGCAGCCGCAGCTTCCAGGTCGAGGCCGATGATCCCGGCCGATACACTAAAAACAGGCTGAACATCAAGGGAAAAATCATCTCCATCAGGCCGGCATAATGATTACGATTCACGTAAGGCCCGATCGATCCCCTGCCGTGAACAGAGTTCCTGATCCAGAAAATTTTTTCGCCGACAGCCGGGCAGCTCAACTGCCTGTCGATAAACTGAATAATCGCCATAAAAGCAAGCAATCCCGCAAACACCGCGAGAACCGCCATGGTCCGCTTCATAAGGACACGGTCGGCCAGCAATTGAACGGCCACGATATAAAAAACCAGGTAAGAAAGGAACCGGGCCAGTTCAAAGACCGTGGCCCGGGGATGGATGGAAAGCGACATCCATCCGGATGGTTCAAAAGCCCCGGCGGTCTGGTGGTAAATCCGGAAAGCTTCGGGGGAAAAAAGCCGGACCAGAGCGGGCGGCAGAGGAATAACCTGCAGCAGCAGGTAAGCGGCGATCAAAAACAGGGGGACGAGGCCGGGAGGCCGGTACAGGGGCGTCTGCCGGCGCGGAAAAAGCAGCAACAGGGCGCAGAGGCCGATCATGCTTTCCATGACGGCATAGGACCATGCTTCCACCGTGCCGAAGGCCAGGGGCGAAAAGATCAATACCGCCAGAAAGCAGTAGTATGCCACTCTTTTATCCCGGATGTTTCATCATATTAGAAAGGCCGAAGCTTTCAGCGACATCAAAGCTTTTCTTGCTCCGCCCTGTAGTACTTGCCGTAAGACTTGTAATAATATTCATATCCCGCGGTTTTTTCCTCTATGGCATTAATAATATAACCCAGCCCCCTGGCATTGACGCTGGCCAGGATTTTCTCGCCCCGCAGCATCGATTCATAAGTGGACACGCCGGATCGAATCACCAGCAGGGTCTGTTCCACGACCTTGCTGATCAGGATCGCGTCGGTCACGTTCAGCATGGGCGGCGAATCGAGAATGACACAGTCATAAGTTTCCCGCAAATCCTCAAGTATTTTTGCCAGACGGCGGGAGCTCAATAATTCTGAAGGATTCGGCGGTATGGGGCCGGCCGGCACAAAATGCAGGAAAGGAATATCCGCCTTCTTGAGAATGGGTACGTCCGATTGTCCCGCCAGGCAGGTGCTTAATCCGGTTTCATTATCCAGGTCAAAAAGGGTGTGGATTCTCGGCCGTCTCATGTCCGCGTCGATTAAAAGCACCTGAAACTCCGACTGGGCGAAAGCCAGGGCTAAATTAACGGCCGTAACTGTTTTACCGGTCCGGGGGTTCATGCTGGAAACAAGAATGCTTCTGGGCGCGCCTTCTGAAGATGACAGGAGCACGGCGGTTCGAATGGACTTGTAATGTTCGGAAGCAACGGACAGGGGCGCCTCCTGAACGATTTTTTCTATGCTACCGGTGTTGTCATTTTCCACGAAAGGAACCATCCCCATCAGGGGAAGGGTTAATCTCGCCTCCGCGTCCTCGACGGTTTTAACGGTACTGTCCAGGTACTCCAGAAGAAAGGCCAGGCCGACGCCGATCATCAGGCTCAGCAGAAGCCCCATCAGCAATGTTCGTTTCGAATTCTTGTTAAACGGAAACAGGGGGACCGCGGCTTCCTCCACCACCCAGACGCTGACAGGCGTGCTGGTGTCGCTGGCATCATATTCCTTGATCCGATGCAGCATCCGCTCATATAAAATATTATTGACATTGACGTCGCGCTTCAGAATCTCGTACTGAATCAGCTTATCATTCATCAGCGCGGCGTCCTGCTTGGTCTCGTCAAGCAGGGACTTAAGATGTTCGGCCTGTTCCCGGGCCAGTTCGTACTTGCCTTTAATGGACTGAATAACGCCCCGGATCTCATTATTTAATTTTCCCCGCAGGGCCTGCAAGTCTTCCCTGGCGCGAATCATCCGGGGATGCTTGTCGCCGATGGATTTGGACAGGTTGACGATCTCCTGCTCCTGGTCGATAATATTTTTTCTCAGGCTGGAAACGGTGACGCTCTGAAGGACCTCGGGCAGATTAAGGGCTTCCGGCAAAGACATGCGGCTGATTTCATCGTAAAGCGAGGCCATCTCCTCCATTTCAGCCTGGACCTGCGTCAGCCGGTCGCTCAGGCTGGCAATCTTGCCGGGAAACATGACTTCCTTGTCTCCGACCGTATAGATACCTTGATCCTTTTTATACTGCTGGAGCTGCTGCTCGCTGGCCTCAAGCTTCCGCCTTTGAATAGCGGCCTTTTCTTCCAGCCATTCCAGAGTCTCTGACGTCGATTTGGTTCGCATCTCCATGAGAAACCCCTTGTAGGCGGCCGAGACCGTGTTGACGATATCGGCCGACAAGACGGGATTGGTAGAGACAAATGAAACAGTAACGACGTTTCCCCTCTCCTCCTCCATGCCTCTTTCCACAAAAATGCCGCCGCTGATCATCTGGGCCAGGGATCCGATCAGCGCTTCTTTTCTCTCTTCTTCGGTTAACGGCGCCTGCTGACTGCTTGCCGTTTCTTTCGGACCGATACCGGCCAGCTTCAGGCTCACCTTAAGCAGATTCTTAAACCAGCGGGTTCCCTTGAAGAAAACAGACACATCGGAACCCATATCCGGGAAATACTGTTGGTAGGTTTCATCCAGGTTTAATTTTTCCACCACCTGCCGCCCGACCTTTTTGCTTTTGATGATCTGGGTCTGGGTCGCGAGAAAGCCGGGGTCATAGCCCACATA
>CAYSMV010000079.1:0-10307 GCA_964432245.1 uncultured Desulfobacterales bacterium | reverse complement strand
CCTGGCCGTCATGTATAATGCCGGTAGCGAACTGATCCTCTCGGTTCAGCACCCGGAAAACGGCGACGGCTTGACCCTGAAACTGGAAAAAAAGCCCTTCCCGCGTCCCTGGCTGGTAAGCCGTCTGATGGATGGCTTTTATCTCTTGTCCGGTCGGCTGTTCCATCCCCTGGAACGTCTGGATTACACGCTTACCATACGAGTGCTTTCCGGAACATCGGAAACCGGCCGCTTAATGCGCCAGGGCCGGCCATATGCCGTCAATCTGCGCCGCCGTGATTTTCTCTGCCCGGCCGGGTTTCATGCCGTTTACCCTTATCTGCTGCTGGCCGCGGCCGGGATCAACATGGAATGGGACGACGCCTCATTAAGCGGGCTGATCCCCTGCCCGGACTGCGCCGGGGTGATTTACGGCCTCAGAAATCATCCAGATCCCTGAAACTGAGAGCCAGGGTGATTACCACCGCCCACAGGGTGCGAATATTTTTAGGCGCCACCAGAAACGTACGCCACATTCTTCTGGCAGAAAAATGAAACCGGCGATAAGCCGCTTTATTGATCTTTTTCATGGTTTCAGACGGCACTTCCGACAAATTCACCCGGAGCCTGCTGTATCTCATCCCCTCGTCGTCATTATCCGCCCTCTCTTTTACCGGAAACCGTTGTGCCAGTTCCGTGCCGGGGAAAGGATTGACATAGAAAAAAAAAGCCTGGTGCAATCTGGAACGCAGCGCATAGGCGATTGTCCGCCGCATCTCAGCCTCGGTTTCAGTGGGGAATCCCTGCATGAAAAAACCGCAGGTCATGATGCCGGCATCGGCTGTATAGTTGATGATCTCTTCGGCGCGGGCAAAGTCCAGGTTCTTGCGGATCAACCGCTGCAGACGGGGCACGGCCGTCTCAACGGCGTAAATGATCCGATAAGCGCCCGCTTCTTTCAGAAGATCAACAAGTTCCCGGTCCATCCGGTCGGCCCGCAGCCCGGTGGGAAAAGAGAGCGCCAGGTTCAATTTGCTGTCTATAATCCGTTGCGCGATCTGTTTGGCACGATCCAGATCGACATTGAAGCAGTCGTCTTCGATCTCGACCTCCCGGACGCCATAGATCTCTTTCAACATGACCATTTCTCTCACGATCGATTCCGCGGAACGCGCCCGAAATGTGCGGCCGAAAATATTATGGCAGTAAATGCACCCGAACGGGCACCCCCGGCTGGTAAAAAGAGGGGCGCAACGGCGCGATTTCTTGATGATGCTCTGGCTGGACCGGCCGGATATTGAAAAATATCGGTCCGGACGCAGAAGATCCCAGGCGACATTCAGCGTATTAATATCCTCTATGAAAGGGCCGCGCGGATTTTCCCGGACAACGCCCTGCCTTTGAAAAACGATTCCCGGGACGCGATCAATCCCGCCGCATGTCTCCAGAGCCTCTAAATAGGCGACAAAACTCCCTTCGCCTTCTCCGACGACAGCCGCGTCAAACAGGCCGGAAGCCGCCAACTCTTTTCCCAGACTGGCGACCAGAGCGCCTCCCAAAACAACCGGCGCCGTGCCGCCCGCTTTTTTAAACGCGCCGGCTACCTCCAGCACCGCTTTCTTTTCTCGGGCCGCATGCAGAGCGGTCAACCCCAGCACGTCCGGTTGATAATCCATAACACGCTTTACCATCTGGATAACGGAAAGCCGTTCCAGTCTGCCGTCCAGAATGGTTACCTCGTGACCGGCTGCTCTGACGGCATCGGCGATATAGCCCAGGCCCAGCGGAATATAAGTCGATTTCAGCCCGGCGTTCGGCCGAACCAGCGCTATCCTCATTTTTTTATCCCCGGTAAAACGAATCAGATTCTGTTTTTTAAACCACCCTACTCCGCTTTCCGGCAGGGATCAAGCACCCGACTCTCTTCCGGCCCAAAGCCGGAGACATCACCGGCCGGTTCGAAAGATATGTTTAACTGTTTATCAACTGTACACTCCGCGATCAAATTTTATCGCATATAATAAGATAGATAAAGACGAAATAAATAATTTTTCTGCTTGACCAGGGAGTCCAAATATTGTATTAAAAAAAAAGAAAAAGGCGTTTTTCCAGGATCGGCTGTACGTTCGTCCCGGCAAAAAGCCCCGTATCGTCATGACGCACCTCGCCCCGGTGTCCGGAATCTGTTGTTTTAACGGGCTCCGGCTTCTTGCGGAATGATGAAAAAATAAAGACCATTAAGGAGAAAAAATGGGCCAGACCATTGCCATCACCGGCGTCAACAGTTATTTCGCTTCTACCCTGCTGCCGAAACTCCAGGCTGATCCGGATGTTGAAAAAATTATCGGGATCGACGTCACCCCCTGGAAAGGCGGCTTCAGAAAAGTGGAATTCCACCGCGTCGACACCCGGGACGCCGCCATCATTACCATTCTCAAAGATGTCGACGTGCTTTTTCATCTGGCTTTCGTGGTCGGAGAAATTCAGGATAAAAAGAAAACACGGGATATCAACATCAACGGCAGCAAAAATGTTTTCCAGGCCTGCGTCGCCAACGGCATCAGAAAAATAGTTTATACCAGCAGCATGACGGTATATGGAGCTCACAAGAACAACCCCCTCGGTGTTACCGAAGCATCGCCCCTGGCCAGAAACGATGACAGCTATTACAATACCAGCAAGGTGGAAGTAGAAAATTTTGTCGCTGAATTTTTCAAAAAATATCCTGACATCACCCTGACGATTCTCCGGGCCGGGCTTCTGGCCGGCCCGAAAATCGATAACATGTTCTCCCGGTTATGGTCCATGAAGGTGACCGCCCTGCCCTGGGGCAACATCGTCCACAACCAGTTTATCCATGAACTTGACCTTGGCGAGGCGCTCTACCTGGTTTACAAAAATGACGTTCCGGGAATATACAATGTCACGGCCGATGATGCCGTCGCCACCCGATGGTGCTTCCAGCAGGCCGGCGCCGTGGTCATCCCCCTGCCGGCACCAGTTTTGAAACTGATCGCCGACATCGCCTTCAAGCTGAGGCTGTTTCCGGCCGGCGGCGGCTGGGGCAGCATGAGCCGTTACACCATCTTCGGGCTCCATAATAAATTCAAGGCCGCCACCGGATGGCAACCCCGGTTCACATCCGCGGAAGCTTTTCAGGATTACCTCAAATCCAGGCAGCGGGACGCCAAAGACAACCTGATCCAGGCCACGCTTTCCTGGATATTCAAAAGCGGGCCGCGGACCCGGCCGACCATGGCCGTTCTTCATGTTTTCAAACTGGGTAAAATCCCCGGTCTCAGGCGCCTGATCCCCTGGATGAATCCCGGAAAAAACTGCATCAGCTATCTGCCGGTCAATAAAAGCCTGGGAGAAGTCTCCAACCAGGCCCTGCCGGTACAGGCTTTGCACGATTTTATCGATAAAGCCGCTAATCACGTGATTATGGATAAATGCGGCTGCCGCCTGGCCCACAACTGCCGGAACTATCCCCATGACATCGGCTGCCTGTTCATGGGCAAGAGCGCCCTGAGAATTCCCCACGGCGTCAGCAGAAAAGTCACCCGGCAGCAGGCTCACGCTCATGTCGAACGGGCCATCGACGCCGGGCTGGTTCCCATGGTCGGCAAGGTCCGGGTGGATAATTTCATCTTCCTGACCCCCGACAAAAGCCAGCTGCTCAGCGTCTGTTTCTGCTGCCCCTGCTGCTGCATGATGACGGCTTTCAAGCATATCCCCGGAGATTACCTGGACGGCCTCATGCCGCCGGTGGAAGGGGTACGCGTGGAAGTAACCGATACCTGCGTCGGGTGTGGCGCCTGTCTCGATGCCTGCGGCTTCGGAGCCATAAAAATCTTCAACGGCCGGGCCGTTCACGACAACCACTGCCGCGGATGCGGCCGCTGCGTCACCTTCTGCCCTCACGAAGCCATCAAAATCACCATCGATAATCCCCATGTGGTTGAGGACATCAAAAAACGAATCGAATCTTACGTCGAGTTTTAAGCGGGGTTACCTGGCAAAACCCAGTATTTTTTCATAAACGTCCCGGGTTTCAGCGTCGATGGCGGCCGACTCTTCGGGCGTGAAGCAGGAAGGGTCGTCATCACGGAACGGAATGATCCTTCGCGCCTGATCCCTGAGAAAACGCCCGTCGACAGCCAGCCCGCAATGCGCATAAATCTTCGCCAGCATGTCTTCCGGAAAGCGGCGGAGATCATCATGATTAACGATTATGGATGAAGCCCGGAGATCGTCACTTGACGAAAGACGTTCAACAATATGCCGGTAAACGGACTTCCATAAAAGCGCCGAGCCTTCGACTTCCCGTCCCTCTTTCCACAGCGACCTGATCCGGTCAACGGTTTTCGGGCATCCCGTGTTGACGGGCCGACGGTCAAGCCCGAACTCGAAATGACCGGCGATTCGCATATAATTCAGTATCCGGCCGTCCCGCCTTTCCTGTTCGCAAAAAAGCCGGTGCTGCCGCAGCAGGGAAGCTATCTGGCCGGCCGGATTCCGGACGGATATGACAAACCGGGCGTCAGGAAAAATCTTTTTCAAATACGCCATTCGCGTCACGTGGTAGTTGGCCTTGGACAGATACCGCCTGCCCCGGCGCAAGAAAAGAATTTTCCGGACATGATCCCTGTAAAACTTTTCAAACGCCGGATATCGCCTGTGCGCGTCGATAACATGGGATCGTGAAGGCCGGTGGCAACCCGGGAAAAAAATCATCCACAGGATTTCCTCCATGGCTTCCGGGCTGCGAGGCGTGATAAAAATACCGTCCCGATGAAAGCGTTCCACCGGTTCAGCCCTGCTTCCGGCGGCACGATCAAGAAACCAGTTCCACCACAGGGGAACAGCGGTCAGCGGATAATCCCGATAACAATGGGAGGCTGTCTGTTCATGGGCCGCCAGGCGCTCCAGGAGGATGGTGCTGCCGGACCGGGCCAGTCCGGTGATATAGATCGGCCGGTCGATTGTCTGCACCGCTATTTCATCCAGAAATATTTTTGTTTCAAGATTCCCCAGAAACCGGCACAGACCGGGATGATTTGAAAAAAAACGACTCAGACGATCTTCAAAAGCGGAAATAACGAACGCTTTCCTGGTGGCCATTTGCTCTTCTATCAATTTTCCGTCAAATCAGACTGTTTGTTCTTTCTTCGCCGCCTGAAAAAAGAACGGATCGGCCAAACCAGCATCCCGGCAAACAAGACGCCGCAAAAGGAGATAACCGCCCAGAACGCGCCCAGCATGGTAATGCCGACACCCGGCCCCACATACGACCAGGCCGGACTGGAGAGCAGAAGGCTCGTCAACAACCCGGCGACTAACAATAACCCGCGAGACTTAACCATATTCCGTTTGCCTGCCCGAAAATCTTAACCCGACGCCAAACGACACGAAGAAAATTGCTCCCGCTGGTGCCTGGGGCGGGAATCGAACCCGCACGGAGACTAAGCTCCAAGGGATTTTAAGTCCCTTGTGTCTACCTGTTCCACCACCCAGGCAAAAAGCATGACTTTTATACAGACATCCCGGATTTATTGTCAAGCACATAAAAGCCGCGCCCGCGTTTATAAAGGCGGGCGCCGATGCCGGCCGGAATCCGCCAGCCAGGCCACGCCGAAAGGCGGCAGACTTATTTTTCCGGGGGAGAACGGCTTTCCGGTAAGCAGATCCCTTGCGCCTGATCCGCCGATACCTGGCAAATCCAGCGACAGCGTATCTTCGGACACGTTCGCTACGGCCAGAACCGTCTGCTGCCCGCAAAAACGCCTGACGGCAAAACATTTGGAAGAAAGATCAAGAATCTCAAAAGGCGAGGCGGGATGAAACGCCGGCTGCTCCCGCCTGACGGCCAGCATGCGGACATAAGCGGAGAAAATCATGTGGCGTAAGGTCCCCGGCGTCTCTATTTCCTCCAGCACCTTGTCATACTGAAGGGGCCGGCGGTTGATGGTTCTCGCCCGGCCGGTCTGACAAACCCCCTCGTTCCAGTTTCTGGTCCCCAGCAGGCTGTGAATATAAACTCCCGGAACACCCGGCAGAACCAGTTGTATCGCCTGCGAAGCCAGAAAGCGGGCGGCCCGGACGGTATCGTCATCATCAAGTTTGCTCAAGGCGTCAGCATAGGCGGCATTCAGTTCATAGGGCGTCTCGGAACCGTCGGGATTGCATTTGCAGGACACGTATCCACCATTGTTTTTAACATAATCGGCCAGAAAATCGATTTCCGCGGCCGGCAGAATACCCTCCAGGGGACGGACGCCGATACCGTCATGAGAAGCGGTAAAATTAAAAAATGTAACGTGCTCGCAGGCCAGACCAAGACCTTTCGCCCATCGGGATAAAACCGTCGTATCCTGTTTCACGAATGCGTATAAAAGCAATGGCGGCAACGTAAAATTATAAACCATCTGGGCCTCATCCCGTCCGTTGCCGAAATAACTTATGTTTTCCCGGTGAGGCACGTTGGTTTCCGTGATAATGGCCACATCCGGCGCGATCCTGTCCAGAATCGCCCGGAACAGCCTGACCATATCATGCGTCTGCATACAATGAATACAGGTGGTTTCGATTTCTTTCCAGAGATAGGCAATAGCGTCCAGGCGGATAAGCGACACCCCCTGCCGGACATAAAACAGCAGCACGGTAATCATTTTTTCCAGAACATCCAGGCTGTTATAGTTCAGGTCGATCTGGTCGGCCGAAAAGGTGGTCCAGACATGGACGATCTCGCCGTCTGATTTCTTGTAAGGCGTCAGCAGCGGCGTCGTCCGCGGCCGGGTGACATGTGACAAGTCTTCAGCCGGATCCACCTCCAGGGCCAGAGATTCGAAGCCGGCCTCTTTATTCAAATACCGCCGGAACCAGTCGCTTTGGGATGAAATATGGTTTAAAACCAGATCGGACATCAGGTCGAAATCCCGGCTCAGGCGTTTGACATCATCCCAGTCGCCCAGGTCGGGATTGACCGCGAAAAAATCCGTGATGGAAAAACCGTCGTCGGAAGAATACGGAAAAAAAGGAATAATATGGATGGCGGAAAAAGCCTCTTTTAAATACTTGCGCGCGAACAGGCCCAGAGTTTCCAGAGGAGGAACTCCGGGCCGGTTCAAGGTGTTGCCATAGGTTATCAAGACAGCGTCTTTGTTTGAGAAAAATCCGGCTTTCTCTTGTTCCCGCGCCGGAAACTCCTCAAGCAAGGGCTTTATTCTGTTAAAGGCCTCGTCCCCTCTGGACGGGCCATAAATCCGCTTCAGGATGGCCGCGATGTTATTATAACCCCTCATGCCCCGCCTCCGGTGCTGAATCTTGTAGCAGCTTAAAGCAGCGTCATATTTTTATTTGATTTAATATAACAGAATCATTATGGTAAATAACACCCAAAAACGAATATTATCCGGCACGGCACAGGAGACTGCATGGGAAAACGGGAGCACTGGAAGAACAGGTCCACCTTTATCATGGCCGCGGTAGGTTCCGCCGTTGGACTGGGCAATATATGGCGCTTCCCGTATATCGCGGCCCAGAACGGGGGCGGCGCTTTTTTGATCCCTTTTTTTGTGGCTTTAATCACGGCCGGCATTCCCCTGATGATTATTGAATATGGTCTCGGCATCCATTCCCAGGGGTCGGCGCACATCGCCCTGGGCAAAATAAAGAAACCGCTGCGCTTCGTGGGCTGGATGGCCATCCTCAGCGCCTTGGGCATCAATATATACTATTGCCTGGTTCTGGGATGGAGCTGGGTCTTTCTTTTTGACATTTCGGACATCGCCCTCTGGGGGTCGACTATCGACGCCAGCAAGGCACATTTTTTCGCCGACATTCTTCATGTCTCAGACGGCCCCTGGCATTTCGAACAACTGCACGGTCATCTGATATCAGGCCTGCTGGTCACCTGGATCATCATCTGGGCCATTGTTCGCAGCGGCCTGAAAAATATCGGCAAGGTCCTGCTGCTGACGGTTCCCGTTCCCGTCTTTTTAGTGCTGATCCTTCTCATCCGGGGAGTTACACTGGAAGGATCCGCCGCGGGCCTGAATTACTACCTCTCCCCGGACTGGGGAAAACTTATGGATGCCCAGGTCTGGCTGGCCGCTTACGGCCAGATCTTCTTTTCCCTGTCGGTCGGCTTCGGTACCATGATCACCTATTCCTCCTTTATGCCGAAAAACACGGAACTGCCCAACTCGGCGGCCATCACCTCCTTTTCAGACTGTTGTTTCAGCTTCCTGGCCGGTCTGGCCGTGTTCAGCGTCCTGGGCTATTTTGCCGTGGCCACCAATACCCCCATGGAACAGGTGGCGGAAGTCGGTCCGGGTCTGGCCTTTGTCGTCTATCCGGCCGCGCTGGCAAAACTTCCCTTCTGGATAACCTTCTTCGGCTACCTGTTCTTTATAGTTCTCCTGCTTCTGGGGGTGGATTCGGCCTTCAGCCTGCTGGAAACCGTGGGCGCGGCTTTAACGGATAAATTCTCTTTGACCCGTGGCCAGGCGACCACCATAACCGCCGCCGTCAGTTTTCTGGCAGGTCTTCCCCTGGCAACCAGCGCGGGAATTTTCTGGCTCGACATCATGGATCATTTCATAATGGCCTATGTCATCACCACTGTGGCTGTTCTGGAGTGCTTAGCCGTGGGCTGGATCTGGGGAGCCGAAAAATTTACGGCCAAAATCAACAAAACCGCTGAGATTAAAACCGGCCCCATATTTTCCTTTCTGATAAAATATCTGACACCCTTCGTGCTGGGGCTCTCCATTATTCTCTCCTTCATCGAAGAAATACATCATCCCTATGAGAACTACCCGCTTTCCGCAATTCTTATCATCGGGATCGGCACCATGGTTATGATTTTTGCCGGCGCTCTGACGCTGTCATTAATCTCCACAAAACAGGACAAAGACCATGGAATCGTATAAATCAGCGCGACCCGGCCCGGCGGGACCGGAACGAATCATAAAATATCCGTAATCATTGAGGAGCAACCATGGAACCGGCGGCAATCATCATGTTAATCGTGGGTCTGGCCCTGCTTTACGGCGGGCTGGCCTGGTGCATCGGCATCGCCTGGTATCACACCAAAACTACTGATAAAAACAAGTCCCGCGAAAAATAACTTCAAAACGCGGAAGATCTACGGCGGATTTATCACGGCTTCATGCATCTTATCCGGCAAGTGCAACCGAACCGGCGCATGAAGTATAAAGAACAGACCCGCTTTAAACAAACCATACCAATGAATTATAAAATCAAGAAACATTCGGACCTGCTTTACCAGATTCTGCTCACTCCACCCATAGACGGCTTTGAGGATTTTATCTGCGTCTGGGTCTTCCGGGGAAAAGAAACCTTTATCGTGGACCCCGGACCGTCGGTTACGGCCGGCGACCTGCTGGCGGCGTTGCGGGAAATCGGCTTCAAATCCCTTGACTATATCCTGCTGACTCATATCCATCTTGATCATGCCGGCGGTATCGGTGAAGTATCGGCGGCTTTTCCCGAAACACCGGTGATCTGTCATGATATCGCCCGGCCCCATCTGATCGACCCCGGGAAACTCTGGCAGGGAACCTTGAAAACCCTTGGCGACACGGGCCGGGCCTATGGAGAAATAAAAGCCGTTCCTGAAAAACGGCTGCTAAATATCGAACGGTTCTCCGCCAAAACCGTAAAACCGGTCCCGACCCCGGGACACGCCCCCCACCATGTCAGCTATATCACCAGCGACGGTATCCTGTTCGCCGGCGAAGCCGGCGGGGTCAATATTGATTTTCATAATACCGCGCCATACCTGAGGCCGGCCACGCCGCCGAAATTTTTCATGGAAACATCACTCGCCAGCATTGACCGTCTGCTATCCGAAGCGCCTGAACGCATCTGTTACGGTCACACGGCCGTGAAAAACGACGCCGTTGACTGGCTGAAAAAGCATAAGGAACAGCTATTGTCCTGGAAAGACCTGATCGCCGGAAAATTGCGAAACGCAAAAAACGATAACCCCGCGCGACTCTGCGCCGACCAGCTGATCGAATCAGACCCCCTCATGCGGGGGCTGTCTTACGCGACCGCACCGGTTTTCCGGCGCGAATATTTTTTTATCTTGAACTCCGTCAAGGGCTTTATCGGCTACCTTGATGACTCCGCATAAAAATATTTCCGGACGGCGGTTCTGCGCCGCCATGAACACAAGGAGGAGCAAACATGAGCGACAATAAAATTACCCGACGCGGTTTTATCAAGCGCGGCCTTACCGGGGCGCTGGCCATAACCCCTCTCGCCCTCGTCGACGGTTGCGCGGGGAAAAGAATCGA
>CAYSMV010000078.1:0-4867 GCA_964432245.1 uncultured Desulfobacterales bacterium | reverse complement strand
GCAAGGTAAAAAGTTCAAGATACCGCGCACAAATCTCGAGTGCACGCTGGCATAAATGCGATTACGAATATGCGTGCCCTGCTCTTTTATGTCGTTTAGCCGGTTTTATGTTCGTCATCACCCGGTTTAACCGGGTGATCCAGTGTTAAAAAGGTATTATTCCTTATAAGGGGTTCCGCATATCTGGATCGTCCGGTCAAGCCGAACGATGACACGTAACTAAAAATAAGGCACCGAACTTATGACACCAAGTGCTTAAGAATGTAGCGTACTCAGTCGTACGCGACATGACAAGAGATGCAGCGCAACGCAGTCGGCCGCCTTGCGGCAATTGGACTTTTTACAAAGCCATCAGAAATTGATGGCGGATGAAAAGCCATGGTACTATAATCAATTGCCGGATATTGTCGAGGCAGCCATGAAACCGGACAAACTGAACCCGCACGACCTTCACGCCATACTCAACCGATGGCTGGCGCCGATCGGCGGCGACCTGCCTGAGCTTTACGCGGTCGGCGGCGCCGTCCGGGACCATCTCATGGGGAGGCCCCTGCGGGATGTGGACCTGGTCTGCCGGGATGCCGCCGGGTTTGCCCGCCTGCTGGCGGACTGTCAGGATATCCCGGCCACCGTCGTGCCTTTTACCAGGGACAGGGAAGCCCCCTGCTTCCGCGTTGTCAATTGCCGTTGCCCGGAAGATTTTGTCGATGTGGTCAACCTGCGCGGTTCCGGCATTGAAGAGGACCTGACCCTGCGGGATTTTACCGTCAACGCCATGGCCGTCCGGATAGCCGTTGACGGTTGTCCGGGCGAATTGATCGACTATCTGAACGGCCGGCAGGATCTGGCCGGGCGGCTTATCCGGGCCTGCGGGCCGGAAGCCTTGTCCGATGATCCGGCGCGGGTGCTGCGGGCCGCGCGGCTGGCGGCCATGCTCGACTTTGCCATCGCGCCAAATACGGTGGAATTGATGAGGCAGAGCGCCGGCCGCCTGGCTGACGTCGCGCCGGAACGCATCTGCGCCGAGCTTTTGAAACTGCTGAACTGCCCGCGCAGCCTGCCCCATGTCCGGCTGCTGGACGAAACCGGCGCGCTGGCCGTTATCCTGCCGGAAATCACGGCCGAAAAAGGATGCGAGCAGAACGCCTATCATCATCTTGATGTCTGGGAACACTCCATAGAAACCCTGGCCCGGTGCGAAAGGATTATCGATGACCCGGACATGGCCTTTGGCCGGGCCGGCCGCGAGGTTCAGGCCGCGCTCGACCGGGAGGAGAACACGCCCCTGCTCAAGCTGGCCGCCCTGCTGCACGATGCCGGCAAGCCCTGGGTCAGGAAATTCGACCCGGATAAGGGGCGGGTGACGTTTCACGGCCACGCCCGGCGGGGCGCCGAAATAGCCGCGGCCGCGGCCGCCCGACTGCGCTTTTCATCCGCCCGGAACAATATGCTGACCCTTCTGGTCAGACACCACATGCGGCCGGTCATCCTCTCCCAGCTGGACGTCAAACAGGCCGCCGTGGTCAGGTGGTTCCGCGAGGTTAACGACGCGGCCCTGCTGATCATGGTGCTGGCCGTGGCGGACGTGGCCGCCAAGTCTGGAGAAAAGCTGACCATTGAAGCCAAAGACCGGTTTTTCTCCTGGGCGCGGGAGGCGACAATTAACTATCTGGAATCCATGAAAGAAAAGTTTTCGCGGCCAAACCTGATCACCGGCCACGATCTGATCGCCCTGGGCATGACCCCGGGCCCTGCCCTGGGCAAAATGCTGGCCGCGATCCGCGAAAAGCAGGACCTGGGCGAAATAACCAGCCGTGACCAGGCCCTCGCCTTCGCAAGAGGGGGGCGTCCTTAACCTTGGAGAAACCAAAAGCCTAAAACTTTAACACCATAAAACCTTTAACTTTTTTTATATTAAAAATAATAAATTATTTATAATACTGGCCCGGAAACGGCCGAACAAGACGCTAATCCTAACCACCCAAGCACATAATCACTTAATCACCTAATAACTTAATCACTTAACCACCTAATAACTTAATCACTTAACCCGTTTGAAACGACAGTTAAGAACCGGGCACAAAGTCTGAGTAAATTAATAAATTAAGGGCTCCCCCTATTTTTTTCTTGACAATGGTTTAACTAATCAGTTAATTAAACTTTACAATTAATTTTAAGGAAAAAAAATGACGACCACGGAAACACCCCAAAAAATCATTGAGGCGGCCACCCAAATCTTTGCGAAAGAAGGATTTAAAGGCGCCCGCATGCAAAAGATCGCAAAACAGGCCGGCGTTAACCAGGCCCTGCTGCACTATTATTTCAGCTCCAAGGAAAACCTGTATAAAGAGGTTTTGTTCCGTTTCTTCTCCGGCATCCTTGAACAGCTGGCCCGCCATTTCAAATCCTATGACTCGCCGGAGGAGGCGCTGCGCGGCTTCATCAATGTCTATATGGACATCCTGAAAGCCAACCCCGACCTGCCGCGCCTCATGGTTTCCGAAATCATGGCCGGCGCCGTTCACATGACGGCCATCGCCGACCGGATTTTTTCCGAAACCGGAATAACGCCGCCGAACCTGATTATCCCCTTTATTGAAGAAGCGGCCGCCCGGGAACTGATCCGGCCGGTCGACCCGGCCCAGACCGCCATCAGCGTCATCGGCATGTGCGTCATCTATTTTGTCTCAAAGCCCTTGATCAACCATATCTGGGGAAAACCGGGGAACGAAGACGAATTCCTCAAAAAACGGAAAGAGGCGATTATTGATCTGGTGCTGTATGGCGTCACAAAGGGAAAAAGGACATGAGCGTGAACGAATTCAAAAAAATCAACCGCCGGATAACGGCCTGTCTGCCCCTGTTGGTACTTCCGGCGGCCCTTGCCGTTCTTGCGGCCGCTTCTCTTCCGGCAACGGGAAGCCCCTTGACGCTGGAACAATGCCTGGAAATCGCCGCCGCCGAAAATCCGGAGATTGCTCAGGCGCGAATAGCGGCGGAAGAGGCCGCCTGGCGGCTCAAAAAGGCGAAAGCCGGATATTTCCCGGAAGTCGGCCTGGACGCCTCCGCGGGTTACATATCGGAAATTCATACCACCCAGGTGGAGGATTTCAGCGTTGCTCTTTTCCCCGGCCAGCCGCCGGTCCCCGTGCCCGCGCGGGAAATAGAGATCGGCGATGAAAGAAGCCGGGACCTGGCGCTCACCGTCCGCCAGCCCCTTTTTACCGGCGGCATCATAAAAAACGGCGTCCGCATGTCCGAGGCGGCCCTGTCGGCGGCGGCCTGCCGCGCGGAACTTGAAAAAATAGAGGTCCGCCAACAGGTTATCGAAGCCTTTTACGAGCTGGCCATGGCCCGGGACTTGAAAAAAATCGCGGAAGCATCGCGAAAACAGATCGACAGTCATCTGGCCGATGCCCGCAATCTGCTCTCCCAAGGGATGATCATTAAAAGCGACCTCTACCCCATCAAGATCCGCAAGCTGGAAACGGAGCTGAAAATCGTAGAGGCGGACAACGCCATTGCCAGGGCGAGGGCCGCCCTGGCCGCGGTCATGGGGCTTTGTCCGGAAACCGTGATCGATATCACGGTGGACCGGGAAAAAAATCCGCCCTGGCCGATTCCGGAAGCCTTGAAACAGAACGCGCCGGAGCGGGAAGAGCAGAAAATCGCCCGCCAATTGATAGAAATGACCGCGGCCGAAGGCAAAATCGCACGGGGCGCCCTTTTCCCCAGCATCGGGCTGGCGGCGTCGACCCACTATGGCTGGCCGGGCTTTAAAGGCAATGACCCGGATTGGGATACCTGGTGGCAGGCGGGCGTGAGTGTCTCCTGGAATGTTTTTGACATGGGCCGGAGAAGCGATGAACACAAAATCGCCCTGGCCAAGAAGAAACGCCTGGACAAGGAACGGGAAGCCCTGGACCGCCGTATCGAGCTGGACCGGATCAACACCCGGCTGAATTACGAAGAAGCCTGCCGACGGAGAATCATCGGGGAAGAAAAGGTGATCTCCGCGCAAGAGAACTTCCAGACCCGAACGGATAATTTCCGGGTCGGCATGGCCTCGGGAACCGACTACCTGGACGCCCACACGGAGCTGATGACAGCGGAAACCGAACTTTCACTCGCAGCCACCCGGGCCCGGATAGCGTGGGAGGAATTTCTGAGGGCCATGGGGCTGGACAGGACGGCCGGTCCGGGCGACGAGGAAACCAGGGATAAGGGCAAGGCTTCGGCCTCCCCGGGCAAAGACAACCTGAAAACCTGCCATGCGGAAACGCGAGCGCCGGGCAATAAAGACGGGCAATAAAGGAGACGACATCATGCGGATCAAATATCTCAACGCCGTCGGATGGATACTGACGATAGCCATCTGTCTCTGCGGATGCGGGGAAGATCAGACGCCCGGATTCGCGGGCTCCGGCACGCTGGAAGCCACGGAAGTGAACGTCAGCGCGCTGACCACGGGCACGATCCTGAGCATGACCCGTGAAGAAGGCGAAACCATCGCCGCCGGAGAGGTGCTGGCCATGATCGACGTGGAAAAGCTGACCCTGCAGCGGGCGCAGCTGGAGGCCGGCCTGCGGGAAATAGAAGCCGGCCGGATCGCCGCCGAAGCGGCCGTGGCCCAGGCCCTGGAAAACTTCGAAAACACCCAAACCCGCTATAACCGGACCAGAGAACTGCATGCCGGAGGCTCGGCCACCCGGCAGCAGTTTGACGATATTTCCACCAAGTTAAACGTGGACCGCAGCCAGCTGGCGGCGGCCAGGGCGCAGATACCGGTCCTGGACGCGAAGCAGGCCCAGACAAAAGCGGCCATGGCGGTTTTAGACCGGCAGATCGCCGACGGCAAGGTGGTCGC
>CAYSMV010000077.1:0-1548 GCA_964432245.1 uncultured Desulfobacterales bacterium | reverse complement strand
ATCTTTTCGTAATGACGCAACCCCAGGTCGGCGCAGGTACAGCGTTCATGACCCAGGCTGATTTCCTGGGAATGTTTGATCATGCCCCAGGCGCAGTCGTTGTTGACCACGCAGATAATGGGGATGTTATGCCGCACGGCCGTGTCAAACTCCATGCCGTTGAAACCGAAGGAACCGTCGCCGTTTAAAACAATGACCGGCTTGTCCGGGTGAATCAGCTTGGCCGCCAGAGCAAAGGGGATGCCGGTGCCCAGGCAGCCCAGCAGGCCGCCGGCCGGAATCAGCACCCCGGCCCGGTGAATGGACGAGAACCCGGAGAAGCCGTAATAAGTGGTATCGCCGCCGTCCGCGACATAATACGCGTCCGTGCCGAATACCCGCATGATCTGCTCCACCAGCCGCGCCGGATGAATGGGATCGGAAGGAAGCCGTCGTTTCTCAAGCTCCGTGGTCATAAAAGCGGTATAGGCCCGCTTGAAAGCGCCCAGCCAGTCGCCGTGATCGCGTTTTTCCACCAGGGGCAGCAACTGGTCCAGCACCAGGCCGACATCCCCGACCAGCCCTGCATCCACGGCGCGGTTGCGGTTGATCTCGCTCGGATCGATATCGATCCTGATAATCCTGGCATTGGGGAACAACTGTCCGGACTGCAGAACCCAGTTAAAACGCACGCCGGCGGCTACGATCACATCCGCGACCGGCAGTCCGGAAGAGACGCCCGTAAAGCCGCCGCCGCTGACCGACAGGGGGTGATCGTCCGGCATAACGCCCCGGCCATAGTTGATCAGGCCGAACGGGATGCCGGTCTTTTCCAGAAAGGCTTTCAGGTTTTCGCCGCAGCCGCTCAGGCCCACGCCGCTGCCGCCCAGGAAGACCGGTTTCCGGGCGTTGTTGATGATGCGCGCCGCCTCCTCCAGCTCGGACGGTTCCGGCTGGACCCGGGTCTTATGGATCCGGCGGGAAGGCATAGTGACGCCTTCCTCCGCGGTTTCCGCGAACAGGATGTCCGGCGGCAGTTCCAGAAAGACCGGCCCCGGCCGGCCCAGGGTGGCATGATGAAAAGCCAGGGACAGATATTCGGGAATACGCCTGACGTCATAGCAGGTGGCCCACCATTTGGTCACGGGCTTGATCATATCGATCTGATTCATCTCCTGCAAGGCACCCTTTAAATCATCACGGAGGGGGTGCCGGCCGCTGAGCACGACCAGCGGAACGTTTTCAAGGCAGGCGTTGGCAATCCCGGTCAGGGAATTGGTGAACCCCGGCCCGGCCGTGACCAGGCAGACTCCGGGTTTGTTGGTATACACTGACCAGGCATGAGCCATCATGGCCGCGGCCTGCTCATGACGGACATCAACGGCCTTGATTTTATACTGGTTCAAGCCGTCCAGAATGGGTTCGATATGACCGCCGGAAATGGTGAAAACATGAGAAACCTGTTCCACTTCTTTCATATATTTCGCGACCAGGTGACCGCCGGAAATAGCTGCCATAGAATCCTCCTTTTATCTATTAACGTATATGCCCCATGGCCGCGTCGAACCA
>CAYSMV010000076.1:0-2102 GCA_964432245.1 uncultured Desulfobacterales bacterium | reverse complement strand
CAGCATGGAGCAGATGAGCTCCAATATTAATCAGAATTCAGAAAACGCCTCCGAAACCGAAAAAATGTCCCGACAGGCTGCTCAGGACGCCGAAGAAGGCGGAAGACAGGTGCAGGACACGGTTCGGGCCATGAAGGACATCGCCGACAAGATCTCCATCATCGAAGAAATCGCCAGGCAGACCAATCTGCTGGCCTTGAATGCCGCCATCGAGGCGGCCCGGGCTGGTGAGGCCGGCAAAGGCTTTGCCGTGGTGGCGGCCGAGGTGCGCAAGCTGGCCGAGCGCAGCGGAGAGGCTGCCAAGGAAATCGGCGAGCGTTCGGCCAGTAGCGTGGAAGTAGCCGAAAAGGCTGGGAGAATGCTGGAAAAAATGGTGCCGGATATTCGTAAAACCGCGGAACTTGTCCAAGAGATCAGCGCTGCTTCCAAGGAACAGACTTCCGGCGCGGACCAGATCAATAAGGCCATTCAACAGCTTGACCAGGTGGTGCAACAGAATGCTTCTTCGGCCGAAGAGGTGTCCTCTACGGCTCAAGAGCTGGCCGGTCAGGCTGAGCAGTTGCAGGGTGCCATGAGCTTTTTCCATGTGAAAGGCAGTGATTCCCAAAGTCGCCGACAAAGCCAGACCTTTTTCAGGCAACAACCAAAAGGGCAAAAGGGCCCGGGCCCGGTCGTTGCCAGGCTGAATCCGCCAAAAACCGACTACACCGCGGAAGGGAAAAAAGGACAAGCGCCGGTATTGGGCGCGGCGGGAGAAGACGCGGTGGATCAGGAATTTGAAAGATTCTAAAGAAAAAGCCGAAGCCTGACAAAGGAGCCAAAATGAATGACACAAAAAATATACAAAGCGAAACCTACCTTACCTTTCATCTGGGCAAAGAGCTTTTCGGTTTAAACATCCAGGAGGTTCGCGAGGTACTGGAGTATATCCCCGTCACCAAAGTGCCCATGACGGCTGATTTCATGCGCGGTGTCATCAATGTGCGGGGACATGTGGTGCCGGTGGTGGACCTGAGACGGAAATTCGGCCTGGCGGAGACAGAACAGACCGTTAACACCTGCATCATCATCGTGGAGCTGGAAATCGAAGGCGAATCTTCGACCATGGGTGCCCTGGTGGACGGGGTGCAGGAAGTGCTGGATATCTCACCGGAACAGATCGAGGCCTCGCCCCGGCTGGGCAGCAGGATCGATACCCGGTTCATCCAGGGGATCGGCAAGCTGGTGGAACAGTTCGTGATTTTACTGGATATCCAGGCAATCTTCTCCATGGAGGAGCTTTCCATGCTGGCGGAAATACATCAGCATGATGAGGAACTGGAGGCCTGATTTGCGTTTAATATTTGTGATACCGCCCGGGGAGGAGGTTCCGGGGCCAGGATAGCGCATTCCCGTCATTAGCCCCTCCATCCCGACCCTGACAGGTGCGAGGTCCAGCCCCGGGATATCCTGCTCAGCCTTAATGATTACAAGAGCTCTTCTATAATCGTCGGCTATCGTGCGACTGAGGGATGATTTGTCGTCTGAACCCCTCAGCGGGTAATTATCATCTCCTGTTTCCCTGATATTTCGTGATTTTCTTAGGCTTTATTAATCACGGTTTAAGAACCACCATCATAAGGCATGACACATGAACTTCGGAGCGACAGTCACCGGCAGCCGACCGCTTTTGAAAGCTGCGGCCCAGTGTACCAAAGGCTTTATCACGGGCCGGTGGGTTCCGTTATACGTAGGCCTTTTTATCACTCCACGACGCAATCTGAAATGTGCCTAATGCTTTCCCGACTCTTCTCAAAGAAAAGAAGAAAATGAGTTTCCAAAACAGGAAATTTTCAACATCGTTGATGGAACGTCTACTTGTATGGAAAGGAAATACTTATGGGAAAAATAATACCCGGCATTTTTCTATCTTTTTTTTTGTTGATGTTTTTCAGGCCGTCCTATGCGGGGCCTAAATGGGAAATGGGGGATGACAGCTGGATGCAGCTCAGCTTCCTGGGACAGTTTCATATGTCGTACCAGGATGATGCGCCTGAGGAAACCGATTTCTTTCTGCGCCGAGGACGGATTATTTTAACCGGGCAGATCCTGGACGGGGTCAA
>CAYSMV010000075.1:0-5910 GCA_964432245.1 uncultured Desulfobacterales bacterium | reverse complement strand
AAAAACGGGGGCGTCCCTTTTTTCGCCGCCGAGGGGGCAAGGTTCAAAAAAAACCGGGGGAACGACTGCCTGACGATATCCCCGCCAGATAAAAACCGCCGGGCCTGCGTCTGGCGGCTTAAAAAATGAGGCTGCTTTTTCTTTTTAATTATTTTTGATTTTTTTCCCGGCATGAATCCATATCAGACCGAACAGCTGGAATCACTGATCATGATCCGGCGGCGGATTGAGGCCATGAACGCCGCGGAGAGGGAACTCCTCTTCGCTCAAATCAGCGATTATATCCGGTTCCGCCGTCAGGTGGCCGAATTTTTATCAACCCGTTTCAGCGATATCTGCAATCAAAGATGCTATCAGAGCCGGCTTTCCGCCTGCTGCGCCAGAGACGGAATCCTCACCTTTTTCGCCGACATGGTCATCAACATGCTGGTTTCCGATCCGGCCGAGCGCGATCTTATGGAGCGTACCGTCCAGAATCCGAAATTCGATGATAAATGCGTCTACCTGTCTGAAACCGGCTGTGTCTGGAAAATCAAGCCCGTTATCTGTGAATTCTTCTTATGCGATGAGGCGGAAAAAAAAGTGTTTGATCCCAATCCGGAGGCACTGGCTCAATGGCTGGCCCTTAAAGCCGAAAGAAAACGTTATACCTGGCCCGACCAACCGGTCCTCTTTGAATTTCTGGAAAAATTTTTCATGGACAAAGGGTGTGAGTCGCCCCTGATGTATCTTCATAAAAGTCCCGGGCTTGTGAAAATCAGAAAACAAAGGGATGGATTGTTATAAGAACGGCGCCGGATCAAGGCGGATTCCGGCAAAAGGCGGCTGAATCCGGGCATGGAGAGTTTTTTCACGCGGACACGGTCACAGGTTTTGCCGGGTTTCCGCCATGACCGTTATCGGCAGAACGAAAGTCCCTTTGCCCGCGATCCGGTCGACCAGGCGCTGGGAAAAAATGCGGTAGCAGAGTCTGGCGGTAACGGTCAGCCCGGTGGCCGGCGCGTTTTCAGGCAAACGGAAGGTCTGGGAAGCCGACGCCCCGGGGGGAATCCGGTTGTCCGACAGGATCTCGCGGGCCCTGGCCACGTTATCAACCGGGCGGCCATGGCCGTCGCCGAAAACCGTCTGATAGAGCAGAACGCTTTCCGCCAGATATCCGTCTTCATCCGGCTGCCCGGCGGCGTATATGACGCGGCCGCTGTCCTGCTCCTTGACGGTGATGTCCAGCCACATCTGCCGCACGTTGCTCAGGCCGGTGGGCAGCTTATGCCCGGCGCCGGTGTTGGCGATGGTGACCGTCAGCCTGCCGTTTTTAATATCACCGGCCTCGATCGACAGGGCGGCCGCGTTTTTCAACCGCTCTTCGGCCATCCGCGCCTTATCGCCGCCGTCATACAGCCCGGGCAGAAAATTGTTGGCCCCGACAAAATTATGAGTAAACACATGCGGCCGTTCGGGCCCGATGTCCGAAGCCAGGCCGGGATTGTCCGGCCGGGGCGTGCTGCCGGTGGCCGGCACCCCGGGCCGCTGGCGCATGTGGCAGCCCTGGCAGGCGATCCGTTTTCCGGGGTCCCGGGCATTGTAAGGGCTGTTGCGCCATTCATCGTAAGTGGTTTCCAGGTCGACATGAAAGGCCACGTGCCGGACATTGTGACAGGTGCCGCAGATGCCGGGGTTGACATGAAACGCGGAATAAGCCGCTTCGTGAAATTCCGGCTCGGCGTCGTCCCGCGGCCCGCGTTTGATCCCGGGATCATCTTCGCCGTTGCCGGGAGAAAGAATGATGCCGTTGTTGTACATCCGGGTCGCGCCCGCGGCGGAATGGCAGAAATCGCACTGCACCCCGAAGGTTGCGATTTCCGGAACCCGGGTCAGGTCATCGGAAGTCTTGCGGGGATTGCCGGAGGCCACGCCGACCGGCGTATGGCACTTGACGCAGGATTCGGCTTCTGCGATTTCACCGGCGTCGGTCAGCCCTTTTAAAAAAAAGGCGGCCACGGCATTGTAAAGCGGATCTTTGTGCGCCAGGCTGTGCGTGGAATTTTCCCACTGGCCGTGGATATCGCCGTGGCAGCCGCTGCACACCGAAGGGTCAATAAACCGGGAAACGTCAAAAGTCTCGGCCGCCCGGGCCGGACTGAAAAAAATCAGCGACAGAAACAGCCATGGGCCCGCCAGTCCGCGGAAGGCAGCGCCTTTCATTTGTCGTTCCTTTTTCTTTGCCATCAACCCCTGATCTGATCCAGCCTGTCGGTCAGCGTCACCAGGTGCCCCATCTCTTCCCTGATAATGGCGCCGATCTTGTCTTTCCCGAGGGCGCCGGGAACAAGATCGCGCATACCCACGTAAAAAGCAATGGAATCCTTTTCCGTAACGATGGCCTCCTTGAGAACTTCTTCCAGGGAATTCAGGTCAATCGCCTTTTCATGAAAAACCCGCCGGTCCGCCAGGGCCTTCAAGTATCTGGCGGTCTCGTCCTCGGGATCAAAAGCGCCCGGTTTTTTATCTTTTTCCGTCAGATCAGCCCTTAAGCCGGCAAAAATTTTCTCATGCTGGTCTTCCATGCCGGCCAGTTCTTCCAGCATATCGCGGGTAGCCTCATCCGGCGCCCCCCGGGCCGCGGTCCGGTAAAAAGCCGCGCCGTTCCGCTCGATCTCTTCGGCTATGGCCAGAATCTCGTCGATGTTAAAATCAAAAGCCATTTTATCTCCTATTGCAGCTCAGCCAGCAGTTCACTCAACATCCGGATATGCCCCATCTCTTCCCTGATGATCGCTTCAATTTTCTTTTTGCCGCCCTCATCCGGAACCATGGCCTTGATACCGACGTAAAAAACAATGCTGTCCTTCTCCGCCATGATCGCTTCCGTGTAAATGGATTCCATGGAAGAAAAATCGATGTCACGTTTAAAAAACACCTCGGTATCCACGATCGCTTTCAAGTAAGCGGCGGCATCCCCGGAAGGATCGAAATAGTCGGGATTGTCGGCCCCCAGATCCCGGCGCAAGCCCTGGAATGTCTTTTCGTGGTCCACTTCCATGTCCGCCAGGCTCAGAAGCAATTTCTTATGTTCCTGGTTCTTCACCTTGTCCGCGGCCTGCCGGTAAAAAGCGGCTCCATTCTGCTCCATCTTTACCGCCATTTCAAACACTTCTCCGGCATTGAACATCTGTGTCATCATTATTATTACTCCTTCGTCATATCATGGGATCAAAAGATTTTTTGCTGGCCCCGCAGATCGGGCATTTCCAGTCTTCGGGAAGATCGGCAAAACGGATGCCCTTTTGAATCTTCCCCTTTCTGTCGCCTTTTTCAGAGTTATAGATATATCCGCAGTTCGTGGTTCGGCAGCGGTACATGTCAAGCTCTTGATTCATATTTTCTCCTGTTGCTTTAAATTTTTATGACAAAAATAGTATCAAAATAAGACGAATCAAGGCAAGCGCTTTTTAAAAGCCGATAAACTCCCGATCCGCTCCAATGGAGCAAAATGGATGGACGCTAATTGATTTTTCGATTAACAGACATAACGCCAAGGGCCTTAAATAAAACGCCGTTATTGCCGCGGTCCATTTATCCGGCCGTGGTTTTTTGTGTCTCCGGCCGCGCCAACGCCTTTCTTCTTTGAAAAACCTGTTTGGAACAGAGGATGATCACGCCGGCCGAAAGAATAAGAAGAAGGCTATCGCCGATGGAAAGCATCCAGTTCCCTTTCGGTATGTACTCATTCACCAGAATAAAAACAAGCGCCGAGATGGTGGTGACCAGCATGAAAACCCCGGGCACCATGAGAAACAGGTAATGCTTCCCCTTTTTAAACAGCCAGATGCTGACGGTAATCAGGGCCAGGGCGGCCAGGAGCTGATTGGCCGAGCCGAAAAGATTCCAGAGTTGCCTGAAAGCATTAAAATAGGCCAGAACAAACATGATGGCGACACATAAAAACGAGTTGAAGAAGTAGGTTTTGAATATGCGGGGAACGTTCTTGAAAATCATGCTCCAGAGCTCTTCCAGAAGATAACGGTTGAGACGTACCGCCGTATCAAGAGTAGTCACCACGAAACCCTCCACCATGAGGATGCCGAAAACCGCGCCATAAACGATGGGAAGGCCCAACGCCCTGTTCATAAGCCCTCCGACACCAAGCGCGAAGGCCAGGACCGGATTGGACTTGACGGCGGCATCCGTGGGAAACACGATAACGCTGTACTGGTCGTAGCTCAGGCCGCAGCCGATGGCGATGATGACCATCAAGGCCAGAAAAGCCTCCAGCGTCATGCCGCCGTAGCCGACCATCCGCGAATCAGGCTTTTCAAAATTGATCTGCTTGGCCGTGGTGCCGCCGGCTACCAGCGAGTGGAACCCGCTGATCGCGCCGCAGGCGACCGTGATAAAAAGAATGGGCCACAGATACCCGAGGTGTCGGGTGCCGCTTTCTATGTTGAACATCGGGGCTTCCACCCCAAGCCCCTGAACGCCCAGGATGAGGCTGCCGATGAACATTCCGAGGCATCCGCCGTAAAGCAGAAAAGAATTGGTGAAATCCCGGGGCTGGAGCACGATCCAGACCGGCACGCCGGCGGCGAAGATGGTGTATATCGATATGATTATCATCCAGACAAACGGATCCAGGCTGACCGGAAACAGCAGCCCGATTTCTATTGAAACCGCGCAGGTTACTATCGAGGCCGCCGACATAACCCAGACGTTGGCCTTTCGCTTGTAAAGCAGATAGCCGAGAAGCGGGGAGCAGAAGGTAATGATGATAACCGAGGTGGAGGCGATGCCGCCGATGACGGCATAGGTAACGCCGTTCTCCACTACCGTTCGCAGTCCGATATCGCTGCTGCCGAAAAACTCAACCGGGTATTTGGAAGCCAGGGCCGTGGTCGTCAGCGTCAGGAAAACGGAGGTGACCATGAGAAGCATGATAATGGTAAAACCGATAAACAGGAGAAAGCCGTTACGCCCCATGGTCTTCTCCGCTATCTCGGCAATGGATCTCCCCTTTTCCCGCATGGAGGCCAGCAGAACCGAATAGTCATGAACCGCGCCGATAAAAACCGTCCCCAGTATTATCCAGATCCACACCGGGAAAAAACCGAAGATGAAGCCCACGCAGGGGCCGATGATGGGGCCGCCGCCGGCGATGGACGCGAAGTGGTGGCCGAATATCACCATTTTATGGGTCGGCACATAATCCACGTCATCTTTGAACTCAACCGACGGGGCCACGTGGGTGCCGTCCACGTCAAAGGTCTTTTCAATAAAACGGCCGTAAAAAATATACCCCAGCAGCAATACCGCGATGGAAACAACCAGAATAAAAAGAAGACTCATCGAAAAACCTCCGGTAGAAAAATATAAACATCGGCGCTAAAAAAACGCTTCCACGGCCATTACCTATAGCAACCCCCTGTTGGTGTGTCAATATTTTCCCGGGATTGCGGCCTGCCTCCCGGTATTTATAAACGCGTGAATTCCCGGACGTTGCTTGCGGGAAAACATGAAAAGCCAAATAAATATTGCTCCGGCCGGCGCCGCCTGTTATAGATTTTCAGTACAAACAACAGCGTGGAAAGGGAAAACCATGAAAACCGATCAACCGGCCGCCCACGGCTACCAGCAGTACTTCAACAGGGAACACGAGATGCTCCGCAAGGCATTGCGGGAATTCGTCAAAAAGGAAATCACCCCTTTTGTCGATGAATGGGAGGAGGCCGGAGAATTTCCACGGGAACTCTATAAAAAAATGGGCGATCTCGGGTTTCTCGGCATCGGGTTCCCGGAAGCGATGGGCGGCAGCGGCGGGGATGTTTTCACCACCGTCGTGTTCAATGAAGAGATGATGCGGTGCGGCGCCGCCGGCCTGGTAGCCAGCCTTGGTTCTCACGGCATCGGCCTGCCGCC
>CAYSMV010000074.1:0-3330 GCA_964432245.1 uncultured Desulfobacterales bacterium | reverse complement strand
CGAAATCGTTTTCAAAAAAGAGCGTTTGCCATCTCTTTCGCCGATCCGCCCGGACGGCCAGCCGGCTGACTTTTTCGAACAGCCGCCGGTCGGCCGCGTGGCCGACGGTGCAGGCGGCCGGAAATACTTCATCCGCCGCGGTCTGAAAATCAGCAAAAAATTTTCGGTCGAAAAACCCGATCCAGCAGGTTCCCAGGTCAAGTTCCGTTGCCTTGAGCACCAGTTGCTCCATCAGGTAGCCGTAACTTTCGCGGGCCGTTTTCGATTTCTTGACGGCGCCGACGAAAAAATAGCGGGGGTTCTTCTGCAAACCGTAATTTCCCAGCCTGACTTTCGCGCTCCTGACAAACGGCTTTTCGATTATCGTAAACCGGGCCATTTCTCCTGCCAGGCCCCGGTCGAGCCGCGCGCAGGCATCAGCCAGCTTCGCCAGCGCGTCAGGCTCAATGGGGTCACCGGTGTGCGTTCTGGCCGACTGCCGGACACGGATTAACTCGCGTGCGGAATTTTGGAATTCAATGGTCATCATGGCCTCCGGGCCGATGAAATGTTTTTTCGCGAAAGCAAAAAATTTTTTCATGTTGTTATAACAAGTTATCGTATTCTGAACAAGGATGATCGGATAAACCCCGGCTTTTTCATGGCGGGCGTATTCACGGTCAGGCCTGTTTCCGTAGTTGACATGACCACGGCGCCGTGGAGATCGGTACGGAAAACATCGGCTCCGATTGCGGCGTAACGGTTCAGGACAGCCGGCCAGGGACAGCCGAAGCGATTCTGACGCCCGGCCGAAACCACGACAATTTCCGGTTTTACCATGGAAAGGAAAAAGGCCGTGCTGGATGTCCGGCTGCCGTGATGCGGCGCCATGAGAACCGTGCTGGCCAGGCGTTTTCCGGACCTAATGGTCAGATCCCGCTCTCCTTCTTCCATCAGGTCGCCGGGGAACAGGAACGAAATTTTTCCCAGGCTGACCCGCGTTACCAGGCTGTTGTTGTTGGTGTTGCGCCAGGTCTGGATTTTTTTCGAGTTCATGAAATCATCCGGCGGGTAGAGGATTTCAAACCGGACGCCGTCGATGAGACGGGTTTTTTCAAGCCCGGAAAATCCGGGCATGGTGATTTTTTTATTTTTGATAACCTCCATGAATTTACGATAATTTTCAGTATTCACCGGTTCGTTGTTGAACCAGACGGTTTTGACATGAAAATGCTCGGCAATATAAATCAGGCCGGCCAGATGATCCGTGTCCGGATGGGTCAGAATCAGCGTATCCACGGCGCCGATCTTGCGGTGCCATAAAAAAGGAGCCACGATCATCTTGCCGACATCAAAAGTGGAACTGCCGGTAAATCCTCCGCCGTCGATCAGCAGGCATCTGCCGCCGGGCAGTTCCAGAAGAGCGGCATTGCCCTGGCCCACGTCCAGCGCCGTTATTCTCAGGTCCTCATGAAGCCGGCGGTGGTTGATCCACCAGCCGATATCAATGGCCAGGCCGGCGACGGATAAAAGTGCGATAATGATTGCGGCCTTTGCCATCGGGCTGCCGGCGGAAGACGGCTGCCCCTGATAATGGATAAATGGTGAAAGCCCCTGTTTTACGATCACCGTCAGCGCCCAGAAGAGAGCGTAATAACAGCCGATCTCAAAAACATTCGGCGTTACCGTTTTAAATGCGGCGCCCGGAAGAGCGGCAATCGTTTCGGTCAAAACACAACCCAGGGAAAGAATAAGGCCGGCCACCTTGAAAAAGAGGAGAGACGCTCCCTGGCTGATGCCGAACAGAGCCGCGCCGCACAGGCCTACAGGAACGGACACCAGCTCAACCAGGGGAATCATGATGCAGTTGGCCAGCAGGCCGACCCAGGAGACCTCGTTGAAATAATAAGCGGTCAGCGGCGTCGTGCCGGCAATGGCAAAAAAGGAGACCAGCACGAAAGCCGCGCTCCGTCTCAGCCATTTGTTTTCCAGGCGATTAAGTTGATTTTCCGCCGCCGACATGCCGGTCACGATAAAAAAAACCGAGGCAAAAGAGAGCTGGAAGGAAATGGAATAGATATAGGGGGGATTGACGGCCAGAATAACTAAAGCCGCCAGGGCCAGCGTGTTCATCAGTTGATGCCGTCTGCCGGCCAGCATCGCCGCCAGAAAAATCATCGCCATGACCATGGCCCGCTGAGTAGAAGGAGACATGCCGGCCAGCAATCCATAAGCGACAACACATGGCAGCGCGCCCAGGGCCGCGAATTTTCTAACCCATCCCTGCCAGGTCAGGGCTGGAATAAAAGCCAGCAGCCTGACCAGAATAAAAAAGGCCAAACCCGCGACAATGGCCACCTGCATCCCGGATATGGCCAGCAGATGGGCGACTCCCGCCCGGCTGAACGCCTCCCGCAGGGCCGGGTCCACATCGTTTTCCCGGCCGATCACCAGCGCTTTCAAGATTCCGATGTGGCCGCCGTGGCCGCTTTTTTCAATCTGCCCGGCGATTTTTCCCCGGATTGCTTCGATTGCCGGCCATAATCCGGAATAACGTTCGCCTGACAGAACCTCAACTTCATCGGCCTCGGCATAAGTCAGGCCGAACACCTTCTGAAACGCCAGGTAGCGTTTATAGTCAAAACAGCCGGGGTTTCTGAAATTGTCGATCTTTCGTATCCGGCTTTGAAACCGGACAACGTCGCCGCAGGACAGCTTCGGGCCGTCAAAGCCGTAAACGGTGACGCGAAGGTTGCCGATCGCCCGGATGCATTGCCGGCCATTATCGAGCCGGCGGGGTTTCAAATAAAAACGCCGCCGGTCCGCGCCGGATACGGGTTCATCGGTGATCGTGCCTGTTATCGTCCATTGGGTCTGGCCGGCCAGATGAACGACGTGGTTTTCCGGAAGATCCGGGAAAATAAAGCCGGTCATGCAAAACCAGCCCAGAAAGAAAAAAAGAAGCAGCGGAATAATCGTGGAGGCCTGCTTCCGGATGATTGACAGCATGGTTCCGGCCAGGCAGAGGCCGATAATAACGCCGGAAAGGGGCCGCGGCAGGAATATCCGCTCGCCGCACCAGAGACCCGCGGAAAAAACAATCAAAAGCGGAATAACGGGCCGCCGGTAAGCATCCCTGCTTTGAATGGAAGTGATAAACAATCGTAAGGCATCCATGCCGTTTGTTTCCATCTGTTTTTTCCGCTACCATACCATGAAAAAAGCCCAACCTGCAACCGTGTCGGTTTTACTTTGTAGAGAACACATAAACTGTCCGGTGTTGTAGCACATAAATTGTCCGGTTTATGTTTCACCCAAGGAGGTGAGCAGATGAACCGGACGCAATGGCTA
>CAYSMV010000073.1:0-2143 GCA_964432245.1 uncultured Desulfobacterales bacterium | reverse complement strand
CCTGATTCTCTGCTGCAGCTACTTCAACATGCTGGGCAGATGTCTGGAGAGCATGCGCGTTCCCCTTGAAAAAGAAAAAATTTTTTAGAACAGCGGCCGGCGAAAGCCGAAACGGAATTATAAAAAAGCGACAAACAGATTGAAAGACCCGAATTTGTTACCAGCAGTAATTGTTTATCGACCATGAAACAGGCCAGGACTTCAAAAGGGGCTTCGCTGCTGGTTGTCACGGCAACCAGCTTTATCGGCCCGTTCATGGTTTCAGGAGTCAATATCGTTCTGCCGGCTATCGGCCGCGAGTTCTCCGCCAGCGCGGTGATGCTGACATGGGTAGCCAACGCCTATCTGTTGTCAACGGCGGTAATGCTGGTGCCAATCGCCAAAATCTCGGACATGACAGGCCGTAAAAAAATATTCGTGACCGGCATCGCCCTCTTTACGCTTTCAACCGTTGCCATCGCTCTGGCGCCATCCATCTGGCTGCTCATCGCCTCAAGGGCCCTGCAGGGAGTCGGCGCCGCCATGATATCCACTACCGGCATCGCCATTGTTGTTTCCGTCTTCGAGCCTACGGAACGCGGCAGGGCAATAGGTATTACGGTCGCCGCCGTCTATATCGGACTTTCTTCGGGGCCGTTTGCGGCGGGATACCTTTCGGCATTTTGGGGATGGCGAAGTGTCTTTCTGGTCACTTTCCCTTTAGGCCTTTTGGCGGTTTATATGGCCGTCACCATGATAAAAGACGAATGGATCGTCGCCCGCGGCCAGCGCCTGGATGTGGCGGGCATTTTGCTGTATGGCCTCTCTCTTATGCTTTTTATGCCGGGCCTCTCAAAAATGCCGTCTTGGGCGGGCATCCTTCTCTTTCTTGCCAGCCTGGCGACATTTCTCGCTTTTCTCAAAAGGGAAAGCACCGCCCCTTTTCCTGTCATAGAAATCGACCTTTTTAGAAACAATCGGGGATTTTCCTTTTCCAGCCTGGCGGCCCTCATCAATTACGCCGCCACCTTTGCCGTCGCCTTTTATTTAAGTCTTTATCTGCAATATGTCAGAGGAATGCCGCCCCAGACCACCGGCCTGGTTTTGATTACCCAGCCGATCATGATGGCGCTGTTCTCGCCTCTGGCCGGCAGACTCTCCGACCGTTTTGAACCGGCTGCCATCGCCTCACTGGGAATGGCGCTGTGCGCCCTCGGCCTGTTCATGCTGGTCTGGATCGCGCCCGACAGCGCTATCGGATATATTGTCGCCACCCTTTTGCTGCTCGGCCTGGGATTCGCCCTTTTCTCCTCGCCCAACATGAATGCCATCATGAGCAGCGTCAAGCCTGCCCACTACGGGCTCGCCTCAGGCACGGTAGCCACCATGAGACTGATGGGTCAGATGCTCAGCATGGCCATCGCCACTTTGTTCCTGGCCATCCTGATCGGACGGCAGGAGATCACACCGGCCATTCACGGCCGGTTTCTGCTATCCATGAAACTGGGGTTTGCCGTCTGCTGCGCCCTCTGCCTGACGGGCATCTGCTTTTCTTATAACAGGGGTCATATCCGGTCTAATATACCCGGGCAAAATCGATCTCCGGAATAGCCTAAAACAGCCCGCCTTTCTCCGTTTTTTTCTTGATCTTTTTTTGTCCGTACCAGACTTCTTCGGTGGATGTCATGTCGATCAGATTAAGATCCACCTGATAAAAGGTGATCCTGGTATCAGCGGTCTGCTGTACCGTCGAGTTGATGCTTCCCGACAAGGCAAAATCGGCGCCAGTCTCTTCCGCCATCCGGGCCCGTGTTTCTTCGGTCGCGTACAGCTCCTGCTCCCGGCGTTCCTGGCGCACTTCATCACGGATCTTGCCGGCTGATACGAATTGAACGCGATCGGATTTCAGCATAAAACGCTTCAGATCATTAATGAAAGTATCGATGGGGATATGTTCGTGGGATTTGTTCTGAATCGTCGCGATAAAAACGCGGGGTTTGCGATCATGGTTCGAGTACCATTTTCCCAGCCAGGGATATTCCAGCATGTCTCCGATCATGGCCTGGGCCGTCTGGCGCGAATCGGTTTCGTTCCATTTGTCCGTAATATCAATCTCTTCGTCTGGACTGACCCTGGTAACCCGTGTGCCGCCACACGCCATGAG
>CAYSMV010000072.1:0-3847 GCA_964432245.1 uncultured Desulfobacterales bacterium | reverse complement strand
TGCAGGCAATAAAACCGCCGAAGAATTCATAGCACACGAGAGGTATGAGGCTGATTTATACTATAAATATAAAGAATTTTACGGCTATGTATTTTACATAGGGAAAAAAATTTAGGTAATGTCCGGAATTTTTTCCGCATCTTTTCCGGTTATTCTTTTTTGATCAGCCTTGGATTTTTTCTGAAACGCTCCGGCAGTTGATCTTTTTACCTTGCTGTTCGGCGGATTGGAAAGCAGGCCTGGGAAAAAGTCGCGGACGGTTTAAGTCCATCGATCGCACTCTTTCAAGTAGTGTCGCGCCTGGGGAGAATCCGGGAACCTGGCAAAGCAGGCGCGGGCCTGGTCGATCCTGCCCAGGTTCAGGCAGGTTGTTCCCAGGCAGAGATGCAGCGGTTCGCTGTCCGGAAAATATTGAAGGCCCCGGCTTAATATGTCAAGCGAGGCCTGGCTATCGCCCTGCTGCTGGTAAAGCATGCCCAGCCCCAGAAAGGCCCGGTGATCCGGGTTCCATATAAGCGCTTGGCGATAAAGTTGTTCCGCCAGTTTTTGTTTGTTTTTGATATGGGGATTGGCGGCGTAATCGCCATGGGTGAAGGTCATGGCCAGCCGGGAATAAAAATCAGCGTGACCGGCGGAAAGATCAGGGTCATCAATCAGGTTCGGCGCCAGCGCGAACGCCGGCAGTTGCTCATAAAAAGCCTCCCGCAGCTTTCGCCCGAACTCTTTTACCGCCGAGCGGGACAGATCGGGATCGGTTTCAAAATAGGGAAGATCTTCCATCCGCTTCAACCAGATGTCATCGGTCCGGTCCGAGGCTTCCAGGTAATCCCGGTAAAGGGCGGTGCCCGGGAAAAGGGTCAATATGTAGAAAACGATGCTTAAGGGCTTGATTTCTTCGATCAGATCCAGCGAGGCCTGAATGGTGTCGTCGTTTTCTCCGGGCGAGCCGTAAATAAAATAGGCCCGGGCCATGATGCCGTGGCGGATGGTCTGCGCGAAAGCCCGTATGATTTGTTCTCTGGAAATGCGCTTGTTTAGTTTTTCCCGGATTTCATCGGATCCGCTTTCCACCCCGTAGCTGATCTGGACGCAGCCGGCCCGGCGCATCCAGTAAAGGATCTCTTCGTCTACCAGATCGACCCGGGATATGGCCGCCCAGGTGATGGACAGCTTTTCTCTGATGATGGCCCGGCAGACGGAGATGGCCAGGGCTTTTTTCAGGGTAAAGGTATCGTCGGAAACATAAAAAAACCGAACGCCTTTTTCATAAAGCAGGCGCAGTTGACGCACGAAATAATCCGCGGAATGAAACCGCACCCGGCGGCCCCAGAAGGCCGGAGAACCGCAGAAAGTACAGTTTTGCGGGCATCCCCGGCTGATGGCCACGTGCTGACAGGAAAAATACCGGGCCGGATCGGGCAGCCGGTCCAGGTCTTCGATCAAGTCCGGCGGTCCGGTATGGATGACCTCTTTCCCGTTCCGGTAGGCCAGGCCCTTGATGCCGGACAGCGACTGTTTTCGATCCCCGGCCAGCGCTTCCACCAGGCCCAGAAACGTAAACTCACCTTCGCCGACGACCACGTAGTCGATCTGGGGAAAATGGGTGAGCAGATGGCGCCATAAAAAGGTGGCGCCGACGCCCCCGAAAACGGTGACAATGGCCGGGTTGATTTTTTTGACCCGTTCGGCCATGTCGATCCCGCCCCAGCGGTTGGCGTGAACAATAGAAAACCCGACGATGTCCGGCTTGATATCGTTGACAAAGGGAACAATATCGCCGGCCGGCGTGCCGGGCGCGTACCTGTTCAGCAGGTTGACCTGGTGGCCGTGATGAGACAGCAGGGCGCCGATGTAGTAAAGACCCATGGGAACGGCGCTGATATCGGTCTCATCGATCCGGTTGTCAATGAAGCAGGGGTATACCAGGAGGATTTTCATGAACAAATTTTGGTTAGCACAAATATTGACCTGAAAAAATGCCGGGCCCCGCCTGACGCGCAGCGAACTTATTCATAGGTATCAACCCGGTCTTCTATGATTTTCTCAAAATCTCTGACGCTTTCAAAGAAAATGATTCTGTCGAGGATTTTATTTATTAATTCCTTGTCCCGCCAGAGCCTGGTTCGAACGGATTCACTGTTCATAATGGTCCGGGCCAGATCATCATCTTTGATAAACGTTCTGACCGCCTTATCGGAAGCAGCAACTTTATAAAAAATTTTTTCGAGGTTGCCGTTCGGGGCGTTCAGACAGCGCTCAATTTCCTGCCGGTTTTTGACAATCAGATCGACCAGCCATTTTTCCCGCATAAGCGCGTCAAGACAGATAATGTCCTCCAGTTGCTTGTCCTCTATGCAGGACGCTACGGCCGGGTTGCAGGCGGCTACGGTAAATATGCTCGCCACGGCGTTCTGGATGCTCTCAAAGGTCGTCCGTTCTTCATGTATTTTTCTGATCATTTTCCGTATGGTTTGGCTGTCAAAAATGATGTCCAGCATCTCCTTATCGATGATGTAGTCGCCAATCCGGTTTTTCAGAATTTTTCCGACCAGATTGATGTCATTGCCGATGGCCTCAATCAGCTCTCGATCCGGAGATTCGAGACCGGCTTCGATATATCTCTGCTCCTTGGCCATTCTTTTTATCCCCATGATATTGTCATAGGGATAATGCCTGCATTCAATCCAGTCGGCGAGCCTGACGGGAATCTTGCCGCCCGGGTCGCCCCGGTACTCAAATGTGATGCGGGTTTTGTCGCGGCCGAAATATTCCAGCAGATATTCGCCGGAAAGTTCGGTTACCCGGAAATATTTATTACTGAGAGGGATGAGCTCCTGGTCAACAATATGAAAGGAGATCTCGGCAACTCCTTTTTCAAGGTCATAGATAGTCTCGTTTTTGAGAATCATGTCCCGGTCTTTAAATGGCGGCGGCGTATCGACAACGCTGTAAAAAATTCTGTTGTTGAAATCGATATCCTCTAAAACGACTATTCTTTTGCATCTGGGTACCCACCCGGGATAGGACGCGACATCCCGGATAACGGAGCCGACAACCTCCAGTTTGGCGTCCACAAAACCAAAAGCCTTGAAAGCATGGGAGGTACTTCCGGGAATGGATTTCTGGAAAACATCAAGCCCGTCTCTGGTGTACAGGTGTTCCCATTCATCTTCGGCGCCGGCACCCGCCGCAGGAAACAACAGGCACAAAACGAGTACAGCCGCTATCCGGCCAGAAATTTTCATCATTTCAGACTTTACCTTACTGAATAACGGCATTACTACAGTTGGACCACATTATTGTTTCCGGTTCGGCGCTGTCCTGATTTCCCGGAATTTTTCACTATTGTCAAAAATAAATGGGGATCACATAAGCAGTTGAAAAATCAAGCCCTGTCTGGCCTGTTCGAATGAACTCGGCCGAAAAGCTTTTCCGCAAGACCGTTGAAACATTATTTTGGATAATAGACAATAGTGAAAATTTTTGTTTATTATATATTTACGTTAGCCTGAAAGCAACATCTTATTTAGTTTCCATCCACAAATGGCCTTTTTCCGCAATCTCTGCGTCAAACTGCGGGCTTGCTTGTGCGGCGTACGTCCAGTACGCCTCCGCGCAATCCCTTGTTTCCCTTGACCTTGCGAAAAAATTCACATTTCTGGATTGGAAACCCAAATTGTGTCATCCATAATAAATGGATGGACACTATTTAAACCATGATTCCGGATGCCGGTCATCAAAGGCTGTCTTCAGGGTGAAAATTTGTGTGTGAAAAATCTTTCAAAATCGGCTACAATATTTTATCCCGGTATCCCGGCGAAAGACGGGATCCGGTAAATTCAGTCGC
>CAYSMV010000071.1:0-8843 GCA_964432245.1 uncultured Desulfobacterales bacterium | reverse complement strand
GCTTGCCGGTGAGGGGGGAGGGTTTTATAAAATATCCGGGAAATACCACAAGGCCCATAGGGGGCGGCGCCCATACCGTAATGATCGGCGGCCTGTTCGCGGGCACGGAAGAAAGCCCGGGAGAGACGGTTCTTTACCAGGGCCGCAGCTATAAAGTCTACCGGGGGATGGGATCGGTAGAGGCGATGAAACAGGGCAGCAAGGACAGATATTATCAGA
The DNA here is from genome assembly GCA_964432245.1 of uncultured Desulfobacterales bacterium. Taxonomy (GTDB): domain Bacteria; phylum Desulfobacterota; class Desulfobacteria; order Desulfobacterales; family Desulfosudaceae; genus JBFMDX01. Next base: position 8,624 of record CAYSMV010000071.1, on the reverse strand, counting down.
CCGACAATGTGGATGAAAGCCGCCTGGTTCCGGAGGGCATTGTCGGCCGTGTCCCTTACCGGGGGTCGATTGCGAACAATATTATTCAGCTTGTCGGCGGGCTGAAGGCCGGAATGGGATACCTCGGCTGCCGGACCATTGATGAACTCCGGGATCGGGGCCGCTTCGTCAAGATCAGCGCCGCGGGTTTAAGGGAAAGTCATGTCCATGACGTGATTATCACCAAGGAAGCGCCCAATTACCGGGTCGAATGATGGTTATTAAGTGATTATGTGGTTAAGTGATTAAGTGGTTAGTGCCCCTGTCCACCTTCAGGGGCAATCCTAAAAGCAACATAGTTATATTTTTTAGAAGGTGGTGAGACAATATCCTTAAGCCATAAGCCAAAATAATAATAATCTTAATTTGTTATACGTCTCACTATGTCTAAAAAATTTGTTATACGTCTCACTATGTCTAAAAAATTATTACTGTGTTACTAATCACATAATAACATAACCACTTAACCACATAATCACATAACCACTTATAACTTAAAATGCGGGTTGTTCAATACCCGCCAGATAAAAGCGATCTGTTTCGATTATGCCGCAAGCTGAATCCCAGGATTTTGTCCATCTCCATGTACACACGGAATACAGCCTCCTGGACGGTATTATCCGGCTGGAGGCGCTTGTCCAGCGCACCGTTGAATACGGCATGCATTCGGTGGCCATTACGGATCACGGCGCCATGTTCGGGGTCGTCCATTTTTACAAAGAGGCGGTAAAAGCGGGGGTAAAGCCCATTATCGGATGCGAATGTTACGTTGCGCCGCGGACCATCGCCGATAAAACCCCGCGTGATAATGAAGGGCTTTCCCACCTGGTGCTTCTGGCTGAAAACATGGAGGGCTATCATCATCTATGCCGACTGGTGACCATTGCCTCTTTGAAGGGCTTTTATCATAAACCGCGAATTGACAAGGATCTTTTGCGGCAGTATGGTTCGGGCCTGATCGGGCTGTCTGCCTGTATCAAGGGAGAAATACCTCAATTACTGTTGCAGAAAAGGACGGACGAGGCGGATGCCGCGGCGCGGACGTTCCGCGAAATATTCGGCGAAGGCAATTTTTTTCTGGAAGTTCAGAACAACGGCATTCCGGAACAGAAGACCTTGAATCAGGCGTTGCTGGACATGAGCCAGAGGCTTTCCATCCCCCTGGTCGGCACCAATGACTGCCATTACCTGGATTCTGAAGACAGCGGCATTCACGAACTCTTCCTGTGCCTGCAGACGGGCAAAACCATTTATGACGCTGATCGCATGAAGTTTGAGACCAATCAGCTCAACTTCAAACCCCGGCATGAGATGTGTACGTTTCTTGAGGGCTATCCACGGGCCGCCGACAACACTGTCGCGATCGCCAAACGATGCAGCGTGGAACTTGATTTCAAGACGCTGCATTTCCCCCGTTTTGAAACGCCGGAGGGAAAGGCGGTGGATGATTTTTTTGAGGAAAAGGTCTGGAGCGGTTTTGAACGTAAGAAAGCCCGTATTCATCGTCACAACCCCGACGTCGACGAGGCCGTCTGCCGGGAACGTCTGGCCTATGAGATATCCGTTATCAAGAAAATGGAATTTCCGGGATACTTCATGATTGTGGCGGATTTCATCGAGTACGCCAAAAGCGATGGAATCCCCGTCGGCCCCGGCCGGGGATCGGCCGCGGGCAGCCTGGTCTCTTATTGTCTGGGTATTACGGATCTGGATCCGATTGAGCATGGCCTGCTGTTTGAACGGTTTTTAAACCCCGAGCGGAAGAGTATGCCGGATATAGACGTGGATATCTGCATCAACGGCCGGGAACGTGTTTACAGGTATCTGGTGGAAAAATACGGCGGCGATGAATACGTGGCGCATATTATCACCTTTGGTTCCATGAAAAGCCGGGCCGCTATCCGTGATGTGGGACGGGTGCTGGATATCCCGCTTTATGAAGTCGACCGGATCGCCAAGCTGATACCTCCGGACAGCAAAAACCTTGATGACGCCCTGGAAAAGGAACCGGCCCTGAAGGAGCTGATCGCCTCCAGGCCGGAGTTCGGTGAGCTGATGAAGGCCAGCCGCGCTCTGGAAGGATTGCCCCGGCACGCCTCGACCCACGCCGCCGGAGTCGTGATCGGGGACAGGCCCCTGTTTGAGTATCTGCCGCTCTATTCGGTCAACGAAGGAGAGGTGTCAACCCAGTACGACATGAAATGTGTTAATGATATCGGGTTGGTCAAGCTGGATCTGCTGGGACTTCGCAACCTGACGGTCATCCAGGATACCCTGGATCTTCTGGAACATCAGGGCCGGCAGCCGCCGGATATGTCCCATCTCAAACTGAACGACCCCGAGACCTATCAATTACTGGGGCGGGGGGATACCACCGGCGTCTTCCAGCTTGAAAGTACCGGCATGAAGGAATTATTGGTCAAGATGAAGCCGGCCGTGTTTTCCGACGTAGTCGCCCTGGTGGCCCTGTATCGGCCGGGACCCCTGGGCAGCGGCATGATCGAGGATTTTATCGAACGCAAGCACGGCCGCAGGAAGGTGGAATACCTGGTCCCGCAACTGGAGTCGATTCTCAAGGAGACCTACGGGGTTATCCTTTATCAGGAGCAGGTCATGAAAATCGCCCAGGCCCTGGGCGGTTACAGCATGGGCGCGGCCGATGATCTCCGTAAGGCCATGGGCAAGAAGATCAAGGAAAAAATGGCCGAACATCGGGACTATTTCGTGACGGGCGCGGTTGAGAATCATATCAACGAGGCCCGGGCCCGCGAAATCTATGAGCAGATGGAGTATTTCGGCGGCTATGGATTTAACAAGTCCCACAGCGCCGCTTACGCCCTGATCGCTTATCAGACCGCCTATTTAAAAGCGCATTTTCCGGTTGAATTCATGGCGGCCCTGCTGACCAACGCCATGCCTCATCCGGATGACGTGGTTAAATTTATCGCCGAATGCCGCACGACCGGCATAGAAATCCTGCCGCCGGATATCAATGAAAGCGAAAAAAGATTTACCGTTGTTGAGGGCGGAATCCGTTTCGGATTGCTGGCGGTCAAGAATGTGGGTGAGGCTGCCATCGAGGTGATCGTGGAGGAGCGCCGGAAAAACGGCCGTTATTTTTCGCTGTTTGATTTCTGTGAACGCGTCAGCCTTTTCAAGGTAAACAAAAAAGTGGTTGAAAGCCTGATCAAATGCGGCGCTTTTGATTCAACCGGCGCGGAACGCGCCGTGATGATGGCGGCTGTCGAGGACGCCCTGGCCTATGGCCAGACGATTCAGCGCGAACGCGCCGACGCTCAGATGACCTTTTTCGACCTGGATGACACCGTCACGGCTCTTAACGCGCCGGATTTGCCGGACACGCCGGCGTGGTCGGAAAAGCAGCGCCTGGCTTTTGAAAAAGAGTCCCTGGGATTTTACGTGACCGGCCATCCGCTCTCCAATTACAAGGATCTGCTGGCCAGGTTCGCCAACGCTGATTCGGTGACAATCCGCGAGATGAGAGACAAGGCCCACGTGATCATCGGCGGCACCATTACCTTGGTCAACCGCAAGCGCACGAAAACAGACAAGCAGATGGCGAATATCGTTATCGAAGATATTTATGGTCCATTGAAGGTGGTGGTGTTCCCTGTTGTTTTCAAGCTGGTTGCCGATTTTCTGGTTGAGGACGCTCCGGTTTTCGTGGAAGGCACCCTGGAAAAGACGGAATCCGCTGTTTCCCTTCAGGCGGAACGGGTTGTGCCGATTGAGAAGGCGCATGAAGCCTGGCGGCCCAGCGTCCATTGCACCATAGACGCGGACAGGGCCACCAGAGAGATATTGGCTGAGCTAAAAGATATTTTTAAAGAAAATCCCGGAACCTGCCACGGCTTTCTGCACCTGGTATCCGCGGAGAGGGAGGAAACGGTTATCGCCTTGCCGGATTCCATGAGATTATCGCCGGGCATTGCTTTGTCCGACAGGATTGAGGCGCTGCTGGGATATAAGTCAGTGCGGGCCGGTTGCCAGCTATTGCCGGGTGCTGAACAATGGGGCCCCAGAAAATCGTTTCGTCGTAACGGATACGGTGGGAACAACGGAAAGCACTGCCGGAGATGAATCAGCCTATACCTTGAACTTGCCGACCATCTGGCTCAGTTTTTCAGCCAGTTCTTTCAGCTCTTCGGCACTTCTGTTAACCTTGGAGCTGGTCTGCGAGATTTCTCCCGCGGATTGATCGACGTTGCTGATTTCATCGGCAATGCTGATAGCGGCGGAGGAGCTGTAAGCGATTTCGTTGTTGGTGCCTTGAATCCCCTGGGATGCCTGCCCGACATTCGCGGCGATTTCCCGGGTAGTCACTGATTGCTCTTCCACTGCCGTGGCGATGGTGGAAACGATGCTGTTGATTTCTTCAATTACCCGGATGATATTGTCGATGCCTTCCACGGTCATCGCCGTGGAATTCTGAATGCCATCAATTTTCTGCTTGATCTGTTCCGTGGCTTGCGCGGTTTGACGCGCCAGCACCTTGATCTCATCGGCAACCACGGCGAATCCCTTACCGGCTTCACCCGCGCGGGCCGCTTCAATAGTGGCGTTCAGCGCCAGCAGGTTGGTCTGCTCTGATATTTCGGTGATCGTTTCGGTCACCATTCCGATTTCTTCGGCGGCTTTTCCCAGTTCGTCTATTTGCCGGGAGGCTTGTTTTGTCTGGACCACGGCTTTTTCGGTTATTTGATTGGCTTTTCCGGAATGCTGGGCGATATCGCTTATGGTTGCCGTCATCTGTTCGGCGGATGACGCGATTGAATCCAGCGTGGCCGAACTTTCTTCCATGGCCGTGGCCACGGAGTTGACCTTCAGGCTCATCTGTTCCGCGGCCCGGGATACGGTGTTAGATTTCATGGAGACTGTTTCGGCGCCGCTCGACATCTGGCTGGCCAGGGCGGAGAGGCTCCCGGATGAATTGTTAAGCGTTTCGGCGTGACCGCTGATGTTTTTTATCATGGAATGCATGCTGTCGATAAAAACATTGAACCAGTGAGCCAGTTCACCTATTTCATCTCCTTCATCCGTGCTTTTTACCGTAAGCCTGCGGGTCAGGTCTCCCTCTCCCTTGGCGATCTCCTTCAGCCCCTCAACGACGTTGGATATCGGGCGTATGGCCTGTTTGGTTAATATCTGCGTGGTGGGAATAAGAAAAAGAAAACAGATCAGCGAAACGATCAGTAACATTTTTACAGCCTGGACTGTATTGTCCCAGGCTGTTTTCGTTGATATCAGCGCGGCGATGACGCCGATACATTTTGATCCGCTGTAAACCGGCAGATAACCGGCGAAGTATCCGCCGGCGCTTTTAATGTCAATTGTTTCGTGGTATATCTTCTGCTTGTCAAAATGCCATTCCGACGTGATTTCCGGGTACTCGACCGGAAGCGTCTGGAAAGCGCTCAAGGTCCCGGACGTCAGCCTCTGGCTGGAGAAAATATTGATAGCGGTATCGGTCAACATCGCCATATCTTCGGTAAATTTCTGGTTAAAACGATGGCAGGCAGTGACCCATCCGACCTGGACCGGATCCATGGTATCTGTTTCCATATTGTATTCCAGGACCGTGGAGGGGGCTCTGACGATAGCCGAAAGAAAACCGTCAGTGTGAATAAAGCCGATACTTTTTTGTCCGAAAATGCTGTCGTAAGTATATCGGAGATCTATGCCGGGTAAGGACTCCTTAACGGTCCAGTCCTGTTGCAGCAGGTTCATGTCGGCGTCTAATTCAGTCAGATAGAACATCTGACCGCTTGGATCCCGATAGGGGTAGCCGATGGTTATCCGGCTCTCTTTTTCCACGGCAAAAGCGGCCAGATCACCATCCATGTCGTATATGGCGATTTTATGCGTATTTCCCTCCTGCATCATATCGTACAGGGTGTGAGCGACGTTCCTGAAGGCGTTTTCGGTAAGAACCGTTTTTTCATCGGACTCTCTTTTTGCTCTTTGTTTGTAATTTATCCACATATTGCTTGATGCGGCCGCGCTTTTGGCGTTGTCCAGCAAGTTTTTCTGTATGGAATCTATGTTTTTACGGATGATATTAAAAGTGAGATCTATCGCCAGTTCAGAGGACTGACGATTCTGGCTGAAAAGCAGTAAGGAGACCGCAAAAGAGAGGGCGGCGAGCAGTATTACCAGGCCGAAACTGACGCGTAACGTTATTTTATTGCCGAGCTGCATAATCCAGTGCCTCTTTTGTTTAGTAATTATAGATTTTTATCTTACCCTCAAAGATAAAAGATGTCAATATCTGATGAGTTGTATGTTGTCCTACCGCCGGTTTTCCCGGCTTAAACACCCTCACCATCAGGAGCGACTTTCATTCCAGAAGGCGTCTTAACGCTTCTGCCTGCGATGCTGTGATCGATCCTTTTTTGAGGGCAAGCCCGATGGTATGGATTCCCAACTGGCTGTAAATCTCAAGCAGATTTTTATTATGGACCCGGATGTTTTCCAGGTGATCGCCGATTGTTTTCACGTCCCCCCTGGAGATCGGCCCGGTAAGCGCTTCCGGGACGCCGACTGTTTTTATGTTGGCCAGGGTACCCGCGATGAGCGGATAAAGAATCATGATGGCGTCTTTCCGGCTTATCCCGGCGGATTCCAGAAAAGAAAAGGAGATGTCGGCGATGGTAACCAGGTAATTTGAGGCCACTGCCGCGGCGGCATGATAGAGGGCTTTGGAATCGGTCCTGATGGTAAAGCATGAGGCGCCCAGGGCTTCGCCCAGTTGGGCCGCCATTTTTAATGCCCTGGCGTCTCCCTCTATGGCCGCGATGATGCCCTGAAACGGGTTGCCCGAAATTTTTATCGCGGCAAAGCTCTGCAGGGGATGAAACGATCCCTTGGCGATAGCGGCGTCACCGGGTGCGGTCAGAATGGTCGACGGCAGCGAGCCGCTGCAATGAAGCACCGTCGCGTTATCGGCAAAGCCTTTGCCCGCCGCGATGGATTTATATGTTTCCGCGATGGCGTCGTCCGGGGTGGTGATTAACACCAGCTCCGCCCGGCGGGTTATCTCCCCGGGCTCGGTAACGGCTTTTTCGGTTCCGATCACGGCCGCCGCCCGGAGGGCTGACGCCGCCGTCCGGCAGCAGACTCCCGTTATCCGGTAACCGGCAGCGACCAGCTGTTTTCCCATGGCCGTGCCCAGCTTACCCCCGCCGATAACAGCAAACGATGTCGTCATTATCTTTCCCGTGGTTTTAATTTTTTGAAAATGATCCGGCTGCCCTCGGATTCAAAGCCAAAGGGGACGTAAATAAGGTGTTTTAATTTTTCCCGGATTCCGGGCTGATTTTCAGGAGTAACGAACAGCAGAATGAATCCGCCGCCGCCGGCTCCCACGATTTTTCCGCCGATGGCTCCGTTTTCAAGTGATAACCGGTAAAGATTATCGATCGCGGGGCTGGAAACTTCCGGGCCGAGTTCTCTTTTTGCCATCCAGGATTCATGCAGCAGATGGCCGAATCGCGTGATGTCGCCACCATCGGCAAGAATAGACACACCCTGTTCCACCATTTCCCGCATTTGCGACAGCAACTTCTTTTTCTTTTTCAGGGTTTTCACATAAGTTGCGGCCACATCCGAGGCGGTTCGCCTGATGCCGGTGTAAAACAGCATCAGGTGATTGTTCAGCTCTTTTTTCCGGGTGTCCGGCAATAAGAGCGGAAGCACTTCGATTTCGCCGGCGGCATGAAAAATGATTTTATTGAGCCCTCCGAAGGAAGCGCAGAACTGATCCTGAGAGCCGACCGTTTCACGGATCATTTCCTGCTCGATATGAATACTCTCCAGGGCCAGTCGCCGGGCATCCGGAGACTCGCCCTTAAGAGCGTAGAGGGCGTGAAGCAGACCGACCGTAAACGAGGAACTGGAACCCATGCCGCTTCTGGCGGGCATGTCGCCGTTATGAAGGATTTCGACCCCGTCCGTGAATCGCAGAAAACGGAGGGTTTCCCTGACGGCCGGGTGCCGGACTTCATCAGCTTTTTGACACAATTCGATGTTTGAATAAACGATTCTCAGCCGGTGCTCAAAAAAGGGCGGCAGGTAACGGCAGAAGATCCAGCAGTACCTGTCAATGGCGGTGGACAGGACACAGCCGCCGTTATCGAGATACCATTCCGGATAATCCGTGCCGCCGCCGAAAAATGAAATTCTGAAAGGGGTCCGGCTGATAATCATGATTGTCTTTCTATGCTTTTAAAAAAATCCGGGGCATTCCGATAATCCGTCTTGGTGCCGATGTCCAAGAACGGATCGCGGGTGGAAAAACCGGCCAGTCGCTTTCCGGCGACAAGTCCTGGAAACACATCTTTTTCCAGGGAGCAGGCCGTGTGTTCGGGTATGGCGTTGATGATTTTGCGGCTGACAAGATAGATGCCCGCGTTGATCATTCCCGGTCCGGTTCCGGCCGCTTTTTCATCAAAAGAGACAATCTCTCCCGACGAGTTGATCTCGACGCGTCCGTAACGGCTGGTATCCGCTGCGTAGGCCAGCAGAATGGCCGCGCCGAAAGATTTTCGCATAAACCAGGCATAAAA
>CAYSMV010000070.1:0-6683 GCA_964432245.1 uncultured Desulfobacterales bacterium | reverse complement strand
GTGGCTTTTCGTCTGCAACGTGAATTGGTCCAGTGGGCCGAAAAACGGGACGTGAAGGTCGGTGTCAGTTTCGGAATCGCCGCTGTTCCCGAAGGCGGGGGCGACCTTGACGGCATACTCAGACATGTTGATAAGGCTTTATATCAGGCCAAGGAGCATAAGGGCGCCCGGAAAATAGTTATCGCGCCCTCTTTGTAAATATCAGCCTGTTTTTTTTAGCATTAATTTCCAACGAAAATACTTGAAAAACCGATTACAGATATGTTAAATAGACTTTCTTTGTATTTTTGAGCTTTTCCGGTCAATGCAAATATGAGGTAGGTAGATGATATCAAAAGAAAATGTGAAGCTTGCGTACGGCCTGGCGATTGTTCTGCTGATTGTGGGGATTGTTTGTTATGCGGCCGGTGGGCCTGAAAATGTTCCGGGGAAAGAGCCGGTCAGGAAGGTATTCAAGGGGGTAGCCGGCAATGTTCTCTTTGATCATCAGGGCCATATTGATTATGAGGGTGACTGTTATGTCTGCCATCACCATGGTAACGAAGAAGAGTTCACGGCCTGTGATGCCTGCCATCTGCCCGCGGCGCCCAAAAAGGAGCCGGAGATCTGTCTGAAATGTCATCCTCTGTCTGATGATTCTTATATGCAGGATGTTCACCATGAACACCATGTGCTCATGGAAGACGATCCTGATACCTGGTCCTGTAAGGAGTGTCACCAGCTCGCGGAAGGTGAAACCATTCCTCTTGCCTGCAGTGACTGCCATGACCCTGCTGATATCGAGGGGCAGGCTAAAATCATGAAATATCAGAAAGCCGATGACGCCATGCACGATCAGTGCATCGGCTGCCACGAGGATTATGGAACCGGGCCGGCGGCCTGCAATGAATGCCACGCCCAGTAGCCGGATGATAACCGGCGTGCCTGAAGAATTAACGCACATGAGAATAAAGGTAAGACGATGATTAAACGATCGTTTTTTGGATTGGCAAAGCCGAAAGTTCTTTATGAGAGGACTGATATTTTCCCGATGCTGCAGAATGTGCCGGCCCCGGCCAGGGCGACGTTTCTGGCGGATGTCCCTTATGAGAGGATGGATCTCTTGACGGTTCGGCCCGGCAACAGGGTTGACGGCGGCCAGAAAATCCAGCCGATTGAAGGCAACCCGGCTTATGTTACCGTTTCCATCGGCGGAACAGTGGACTCGATTTTTTCTCATATCGGCAACTTCGGTAGAAAGTATACGGGGATTACCATCGCCGCCGACAAGGACCAGACGCGCGAGGCCGGTAACCGGCTTCAGGAGCTTGAGAAAGGGCCTTCCATCGATACCGTCTCTAATTTTTTGCGTTGCGTTCCGGGCGGTCTCCCGGAGGGGTTGTTTTCCGAGGCAGGTTCTTTACAGACGATTGTGATTGAGGGCGCGGATGAGGATCTTCTGGGCGTGACCCGGTCGTACATGGTCAAACACGAGATGGCCGCTTTGAAACAGGGTATCGCCGTTTTACGGAAAATTACCGATGCCAAACAGATCGTCATGACGCTTCCGTTTTCAATGGCTTCCGAAGGAGGCGCTTCCGGGGTTGAAGTAAAAACGCTCAAACCTCGATATCCGTCGGCCAATCCCCGCCTGGTGGCCAGGGATTGCCTGGGGATTACGGTGCCGGCCGGATCTTCCTGCGAGTCCTCCGGCGTTTGTTTTATCAGCGCCGAAGCGGTTGTTTCATTAGGCAAGGCTTACGAAACCGGGCTAGTGCCGAACCGTAAAATTATTACCGTGGTGAAGAAAAGCGGAGAGAAAATAATGGTCTCCGCCGTGCTGGGAACGCCCGTAGGGGATATTTTAAATGTCTGTTCCGAAACGGTTAACGAGAACGACCGCCTTATTTTTGGCGGCCCCATGACCGGTTCGGCGGTTGTTTCGGAAACATATCCGGTGGGCGCGGATACGGATATCATTATGGTCCAGGAAGCCGGGCAGATTCCTCCTTTGCATGACAGGACATGTGTTAACTGCGGAGAGTGCGTCAGGATATGCCCCGCCAGGGTCCCGGTTAACGCGCTGGTCAGATATCTGGCAGCCGGCGAATACAACGAGGCCGCTGATCGGTGTGATCTTCATTCCTGTATAGAATGCGGTCTCTGCGCTTTTGTCTGCACCGCTAATATACCGATATTGCAATACATAACCCTGGGTAAACACGAGTTTGCCAGGCTTAACGCAGTGGAGGCGGATAATGCATAGCGAGAAAAAATTTGTTGTTTCACACGCCCCCTTCTGGCATGACGGAAGCTCTCTCTCAGCCCGGCATTACAATATAATGCTGGCGGCTTTGATCCCCGTCATCGCCGGATTAATGACCTATGGCGTTCCAGCGGCCGGCGTCGTCTCCCTTTCGGTGTCGTGTGCCATTATCTGGGAGCTGCTGATGAACAAGATAACCCGGCGTCCGGTTTCCATCGGTGACGGCAACGCGGCCTTAATCGGTTTATTGTTTGCCATGCTTTTGCCCGCTACCATGCCCTGGTGGGTTGTGGTTACCGGAACTTTCATCGCGATTGTGATCGCCAAGCAGATATTCGGTGGGCTTGGCGCCAATCCTTTTAATCCTGTGATGGTCAGCATCGCCATTCTGATGGTGTCGTGGCCTGATTTTTTTGACTTTAACCACATGCTGGCCGATTACGACACCGGTTTTGCCATGGCCTACCCGCTTTTTTCCGCCAAGTATTTCGGTGCCGCTACAGTCGCTTCTTTTTCGCCGGCGGATCTTCTCATGGGCAGACAGGCCGGCGGCATCGGGACGACTTTCGGTCTGGGTATTATTATCGGTGGCGTTTATCTCCTGCTCCGGGGGTATATCCGCTGGGAAATCGTTGGCTCTTTTTTAGCCGGTGTCTTTGTGACGGCCTTACTGTTCAATAAACTGGGGGACTCATCGCAATACGCGGGGCCTGTTTTTCATTTATTGACCGGTTATACGCTGGTCGGGGCTTTTTTTCTGGCAACCGATGATTCTACTTCCCCGGTTAACATGGTGCCGATGTTTATTTATGGCGCCGGCGGAGGCATGTTGACGGTTTTGATCAGGAACATCGGGGTATATGTGGACGGCGTCGTATTTGCTATTTTAATTATCAACATTGTAAATCCGCTGGTTGATAAAATTCGGCCAAAGGCATTGGGAAAGGTAGCATAATGCGCGAACTAATAAAAATGGTGGTGGTGCTTACCGTTTTAACCGCGGTCTCCGGCGGGCTTCTGGCCGGTGTCCGTTCGGCCACGAAAGACAGGATCGAATTTCAGGAACTGACTTTTGTAAAGGGGCCGGTTTTAAAGCAGATTTTTCGAAATGCGTCCAATGACATGATCGCCGACAGGTTTGTCTTGCCGGTCGACGAAGAAGAAGTTGTGCTTTTTCCGGTCATTATAGATGGCAAGGTCAGGAGTGTGGCGTTCAGTGCCAGCGGCAAGGGATTCGGCGGGGACGTCGGCCTGATGGTCGGTGTGGACGTTGAAACCGGCAAGATTTTCGGCGTCGGTGTTACGACCCACAGCGAGACGCCCGGGATCGGGTCGCGGGCGAAAAGCGAACCGGACCTGGTGAATCGGTTCGCGGGCCTTTCCGTGTCCCAGGAGTTTAAGGTGAAAAGCGAAGGCGGCCAGATCGACGCCATCAGCGGCGCGACGGTCACTTCCAAGGGCGTGTGCGATGCGGCCACCAATGCCGGCCAAATCTATGGAAAGCTGGAACCCGAAATCAAAGAAAAGATAAAAAATTTATTATAGGCAAGGGGGTCAAACATGGCCAAGTCTATTACTCAGGAATTTACCAAGGGATTGTGGGCGGAGATTCCACCTTTTCGTCTGGTGCTGGGTCTTTGTCCCACTTTGGCGGTGACGACGAAAGTGGAAAACGGGATCGGTATGGGGCTGGCCACCACCTTCGTGCTGGTGGGGGCGAATATACTGATCTCCCTGTTGAGGAACATCGTGCCGTCGAAAGTGCGGATTGCCTGTTTTATCACGATTATCGCCGCCTTTGTGACCGTGGTGGAGTTATTGATGCAGGCCTATACCTATAGCCTGTTTATGCAACTTGGTATTTTTATTCCCCTGATCGTTGTTAACTGTATCGTTCTGGGCCGGGCCGAGGCCTTTGCGAGCAAGAATTCAGTGATCCCGTCCATCGCCGACGGCCTGGGCATCGGTATCGGGTTTACCCTGTCGCTGGCCTCCATTGCATTGGTGCGGGAATCCCTTGGGGCCGGGACATTAACCGTACTTGGCAAAAGCTATGCTTTGTTCGGAGACGCTTTTATGCCGTTCTCTTTTATGGTTCAGGCGCCGGGCGCGTTTATCTGCCTTGGCCTTATGCTGTGCTTTATGAATATGCTCGGGAAATAGGAGAAAACAGATGAGCGAATATATTTTATTGGCCATAAGCTGTATCCTTATCAATAATATCCTGCTGGCCCAGTTCCTGGGAAACTGTCCGTTTCTCGGCACCTCCAAAAAGATGGAGACGGCGGTGGGCATGGCCATGGCCGTTGTTTTTGTCCTGGTCATGGCCGGTATGCTTACCTGGTGCGTGGATGTCTATCTGTTGAAAAAATTCGATCTTGAATATCTAAGGACCTTGTCATTTATTCTGGTTATCGCCTCTCTGGTTCAGTTCGTCGAGATGTTTCTGAAAAAAAGCATCCCCGCTCTGTATGCCGGCCTGGGAATCTTCCTGCCGTTGATTACCACCAACTGCGCCGTGATGGGAGCCTGTCTGATTAATATCAAGGAAGAATATTCCTTTATCCAGGCGCTGGTCGCTTCATTTTCTTATGCGGTCGGTTTCGGGCTGGCTTTAGTCCTGTTCGCCGGCGTGCGGGAGAGAATCAACCTTTCCCGGGTTCCGAAGCCGCTGGCAGATACATCCATCGGGCTGGTAACCGCCGGTATGATCGCGCTGGCTTTTTTCGCCTTCAAGGGAATGGCGTAAAATTCTGTCGGCAAAACACAACAAAATTTTAGGAATTTATTATCATAAGGAGTAAATGGTGACAGCAGCCATCATTGCGATGCTCGGGCTGGGTTTGATCAGCGGTGTTTTGCTGGGCCTTGCCGCCAGGGCGTTTTATGTGTATGAGGACCCGTTGATAGCCGAGGTGGAAAGCTTTTTGCCCGGTGCCAATTGCGGCGGGTGCGGTTATGCCGGGTGCGCGTCCGCTGCCGCCGCCATCGTGCGGGGAGAAGCGCCGCCGGGCGTTTGCGTGGTCTCGGGCTCGGAGGTGGCAGCCGATATCGCGGCGGTGCTGGGCGTGGATCTGGGCAGTGCCGAACCGGCGGTTTCTAAAAATGTCTGTCTGGGAGGCAACCGGGCGGATAACCGGTTTGTTTACAGGGGCGTTCACTCCTGCAAGGCCGCTGTTGCCCTGTATGGCGGTCGGCGCGTGTGTCAGGTGGGCTGTCTGGGTTATGGCGATTGCATAAAAGCCTGCAACTTCGACGCCATATTCATGGGGCCGAATGGCTACCCCGTCGTAAAAAAACAGAAATGCGTTGGCTGCGGCGCCTGTGAGCGGGCCTGCCCCAGAGACATCATTAAGGTCAAAACCATGTCTGAGAGGCTTCTTTCCATGAACACCGAGGATGGGACTCACGCGCCCTGTTCTCAGACGTGTCCGGCCCAGATCGATATTCCCCGGTATATTCGCCAGATCAGGGCCGGTAACTACGAGGGCGCGGTCAGTACCATTCGGGAGCGCAACCCTCTGTTGTTGTCCTGCGGTCGGGTCTGTCCGCATCCCTGTGAAGACCGTTGCCGCCGGGGCGTAGAGGATGAGCCGGTGTCAATCAACCAGTTGAAGCGGTTTGTCGCGGATTATGAAATGAATTCGGGGAAGCGTTTCTCCATACCCTGTGCCCCCGGGACAGGGAAAAAAGTAGCGGTGGTCGGCGGGGGACCGGCAGGATTAAGTTGCGCTTATTTCCTTCGCCGGGTCGGTCATGATGTCACGATTTTTGACGCCATGCCGGAACTGGGCGGCATGATTCGTTATGGTATTCCGGAATATCGGTTGCCGAAGAAAGTGCTGGCCTGGGAGATAGAGGGGATTATGAAGCTGGGCATTGAACACAGGCCGAACATGAAACTTGGCAGGGATTTTAACCTTGCCAGCCTGGCCGCGGCATATGACGCGATTTTTCTGGGGATAGGCGCCTGGAAAGATTATAATCTGAAAATTGAGGGAAACGATCTGAAAGGGGTTTATACGGGCATTGATTTTCTGACCCGATTCGCCCTTTATCAGCAGGGGAAAACTACCTGTCCGGTACCAGTGGGGAAAAAATGCGCTGTTATCGGTGGCGGGAATACCGCCATTGACTGCGTGCGGACGCTGATCAGACTGGGATCAGAAGAAGTATCCATAGTTTATCGCCGGACAAGGAACGAGATGCCGGCCAACAAGGTGGAAATAGACGCGGCCGAGGAAGAAGGCGTTATCCTAAAATATCTGTTTTCCCCGAATCGGATTGTCGGTGATGATGATGGCAATGTGGTCGGGCTGGAGGTCCAGGAGATGGAGCTGGGTGAACCGGATGAGAGCGGACGCCGCCGGCCGGTTCCCAAGGAAGGCGCCATCCAGGTACTGGAAACGGATATGATTGTTCTGGCCATCGGCCAGGG
>CAYSMV010000069.1:0-10401 GCA_964432245.1 uncultured Desulfobacterales bacterium | reverse complement strand
AGGGCACAAATTCCTGGTCATATTCAAAATAACAAAAGTACTGCCGCTGATCGGGGGTGACGAGGATGGGGAGCGTTGATCGATGAGCCAGCGTCATCTTGTTCTGGGGGAACTGACCGATTATCTCACCGGCCGGACTGTTCTCGACACGCACGATGAGCGGGCCCGCCAGACCATCGTCAAGCTGCTGATCGACGAAAAAGGTTATGACCGGGCCGATATCACCGCCGGCCTGGAACTGCCCCTGACCGTGGATGGGGATTCCGGAATCGTCCGGGTGGCTTTTGTCGTCCGGGTAGACGGCAAGGCAACGATCGTCATCATGTACGGAGCCGGCTCAACCGTGTCCCGCCAGCGGCCGACGCTGTCTGTGGCTCGGCTGCTGGAATCCTACATAATTCCCTATGCCGTTATTTCAAACGGCCGGGACGCTCAGGTCATGGACAGCCGCACCGGCAAGGTTATCGGCGAGGGACTGAACGCCATCTTTTCAAAGTCAGAGTTGACGGCGAAAATGGACGGCCTTTCCTTTGAAGCCCTGCCCGCCATCTGGATCGAAAAAGAGCAGCGGATTCTGTTCTGCATGGAAGTGCTGTCCGTAAGAGAGTGCGAAACATATCGCTGTAAGCTCTGCTGAGCCCGTGTTCTCGTAACGGTCGGGAGTTGATAATGCCAAAGACTTCGGTCTCAAAACCGGTTATTTGCTTTGATGACGGCACAGGCCTGCCGGATAAGGCGGATCTAATCCTTGAATCACCGCTCTTGATCCGCATCGGCAACAAGCTCTGTTTAAAGGTCATGCGGACACCGGGCGATGAAACCAGCCAGGCAGCCGGATTCTGCCTGACCGAAGGGCTGGTCGAATCACCTGAAAATATAATCGGCATTGATATCGGCCGGAAGAACGGCCTGGACGTGGTCAAAGTCAGGCTGAGCGCCGACCGGCAAGCTGTCGCCGCCCGGTTGATCGGCCGGAAGGAGACCGGCGCGGACAGCTTTAAAGAAACGCGGCGAACCATCCGGCCCCTGGAGCGCCGGATCAGAACGACCGAAACAAAAATCCGGGCGGCCGTGAGCCTGCTTGCCTCGCGCCAGATGCTTTACAAGAAAACAAGGGGCACGCATGCCGCGCTTATAATCGACGGCCGGGGCCGTGCGCTGGCCATGGCCGAGGACGTGGGCCGGCATAATGTGCTGGACAAGGTCATCGGCCGGGTTTTTTTAAATAATCAGATCAAATCCACTGCCATGGCTGTTATCTCCTCCCGGTTGAATTATGAACTGGTGCTGAAAGCCGCCCGGGCCGGGCTGGAGGTGATGATCGGCATCTCGCGGCCTACGGGGCCGGCGGTGGAGATGGCCGTGTCAACAAACATGACGCTGGCCTGTGATCAGGATGGCCGGCTGCTGGTTTTTTCCGGTCACGAGCGTCTTGTCCCTGACTGAAATAAGCAGTAATCAGGTAGTAAACCACTTAATCACTTAACCACAATCAGCCGCCGGTTTCCATTCAGCCGGCCCGCGTCCGCGCAGGAGAATGAGTATGCCGGATGTAAAACCTGTTCAGCGATCGATCGACATCGGCGACACGGAAGTCGAATATCTGGCTTATGACGGCAACGGTCCGCCCCTGCTCTTTCTGCACGCTACCGGCTTCATGCCCTGGATATGGCATCCCATCGCCCGGGAGTTTGTCGCCGCTCACCGGGTCATTGTTCCCTATTTCTGCGATCACCGCCATTTCGACCCCCATCAGGGCGGGCTGAGCTGGCTGCTGCTCTCCGAGGATCTGGCCCGGTTCTGCGAAAAACTGGATATCCGGACCCCCCTGATGGTCGGCCATTCCATGGGCGGGGCCGTCATCACCCTGGCCGTGGGCAAGTTCGGCGTGGCGGCCGCAAAAATGATTCTGTTTGAGCCCATTTTTCTGCCGTCGCAGTTGTACAATCTCCGGATGCGGGTCGAGGATCACCCCCTGGCGGGCAAGTCCATCAAGCGGAAAAACGCCTGGGATGACCGCCAATCCGCCAGAGAGTATCTGAAATCCAAGCCTTTGTTCGCCCGCTGGGACGATGAGATGCTGGACATGTATTTAAATTACGGATTCATGGACACCGAGACGGGCAGCATCTCCCTGGTCTGTCATCCGGAACGGGAAGCATCGCTTTTCATGGGTTCCATGGCTTATGATCCCTGGCCGGTCATGCCGCGGATCCAGTGCCCGGTGCTGATTCTGGAGGGAGAGACCTCTGAAAACCGGGCCTATATTGATCTCCGGAAAGCCGCCGAGACTTTCCCGCGGGGCCGATACCAAATGGTCCCGGAGGCGGGGCATCTGATCCCCATGGAAAAACCCGCGGAATCGATTCGGTTGATCAAACAGTTTTTTAATAACGTACCGGATTAAAAAGTCGTGAGTTTTTTTGCCGTCATGGGCCTGGCCGTCGCCCTGGCAATGGATGCTCTGGCCGTATCCATTGCGTCCGGCCTTTATCTGAGAAAAGTCAGCGCCCGTCAGTTCTTCCGGCTCTCCTGGCATTTCGGGCTTTTCCAGGCCATGATGACGGTCGTCGGCTGGATGACCGGTCTTTACGTTCGAAGACAGATCGAACAATATGACCACTGGACGGCTTTTTGTCTGCTGGCGGTGGTAGCTACCGGTATGATGCGTCAGGCTTTTCATAAAACGGGTGAAAAAAAAATCAGGAGGGATCCGACCCGGGGATGGCGGCTGGTGCTGCTTTCCGTGGCCACCAGCATCGACGCCCTGGCCGTGGGCCTGAGCCTTTCACTGGTCGGCGCATCGGTCTGGTTTCCGGCCCTGATCATCGGCCTTACCGCCGGGCTCTTCACTTTCTGCGGTCTGCTGCTGGGCGGCCGGGCCGGGAGAATCCTCTGGCTGCGACGCTACGCCGAGATCGCCGGCGCGATTGTTCTTTACGGCATCGGCCTGCATATTCTGTACGCCCATGGCGCGCTGTCGATGCTAAAAAATTATTGACAAATATTCACGGCTCAATGTGAAAAAAAACGGGTCTGTTTCAGAATACCGTTTTTGCCCGAACAGAAATCATAAGGTACCCATAACAAAAAAAGGAGGTCTCCCATGACAAAAATATTCAAACAGGTCTGCACCTGCACGCACTGCGGCAACGAATCGGAAATGGAAGTAACCTGCTCGCTGGCCGAGGTGGAAATCGCCGAGCAGAAGAAGGCCGGATACGGGCATGAAGACGGCGCCGGAAAGGTCAGAGTGAAAGGTACGGCCGTCTGCAGCCACTGCGGCAATGAGGCCGATATCTGGCTTGAAATGTAAGCGGGAAAGGAGAGGCCTCCGGGAATCACGGGCCCGGCCGGCCATGTCGGCGGCAAGCGGGTCTTCAAGGATTAAACCAGAAACAGCGGCTGGAAAACTCCCGCTCAGTTCCACATCAGGATATCTTCATCGAAGATATCCCCCAGCCTGCGTTTGTGTTTCATCTCTTCGCCGGCCAGAAACTTGAACAATTCGGCGGTTTCGCTGTCGCTGCAGCGCTTCTGCCAGGCCGCGTAAAAGACATGCGCCTTTTCCTCTTTTTTCATGGCCAGGGTCAGGGCTTCCTGGTAGTTCATGTCCGGCGAAAAGGCCACATCCACCATAAAATCGCTTAATTTCAGATCCTGCACCCGGGCCGGTTCAAACTCCTCCAGATCGCTGACATCCCGCCGCGTCAGCAGTTTACGGTGACGCTCCTCTTCATCGGCCAGTTCCTGAAAAAAATCTTTCAACGCCTGATTTTTGATTTTGTCGCGGCATTGCAGATAAAAATCCCGGGCGTCCTCCTCCCGTTTAATGGCAAAAGCGATGACATCTTTCATGGAACGGCAAGCGTATTCACTCATTGATTCACCCTCCACTATTCCTTTATAACAACTATGTTTTGACACGATCGTAAAAAGTCCGCTGTGCGCGAGATTGAGGCTTTCGGGGAAGCAAGCGGTTTGTATTGAAGGCGTTAAAAATTGCAAGCTGTTTGAGGCGCTTGCGCCGAGTTCTTGCAATTTAGCATTCAATGCAAACCGCGCCCCGAAAGGCTCGCGAAGCGAACAGCCTGGACTTTTTACGATGCCATTATGCCTTAGAGACTATAAAAAATCCGGCGTTTTCTGTCAATATCAATTCCATTGCAAAAACGGAGCGCCGCTGTAAATCAGAGCCGTCGGCAAGCCCCGTCGATATGGCCGGATCCTGGTTTGTGTATTGATGGCTTCGTAAATTTCGACTTTTTACGAGTTCATCTGTATTGACGATGCCGGCGAAATACGGTAGAAATGAATGACACATGAAGCTGTTTTCAACCCGGAAATGTGAACTTTTTCGCAAGGAGGCCTCCTTACCATGACCAGAAAACACGCCTGGCAGGTTGTCTTTCTTTTTGTCTTGTTTTCTTTTTCGGCCTTTGACATGGTCCGGGCCGATACTCAAACCATCGTCAGCACTATCCGCCAGCCTTTTAGCGGCAGCCAGTCACCGGACGAGGCCCGCGTCATCGCCATTGCCAGGGTAAAAAGGAATGCCCTGGAAAAGGCGGAGCCATATATCGAAGCCCTTGCCATAGTCAGGAACCAGACGATTGGAAAAGAGGAGATACCCACTCTGGCGGCCGGTATTCTGGAACCCGAAATCGTTTCCCGAAAAAATTATGCCGCAGATGACACCTTTGGTATTGAAATTACCGTCCGGATTGAAATGAATACCGATATAATGGAAGCGCGGATTACATGGCTTTTAAAAGATCCGGACCTTCTGGAAAAATATCGGGCTATAAGAAACAGGGAAGCCGATCTTTTGTCCCGGATAGAGGCGCTGGAAGCTGAAAGCAGAGAATCAGAACAGGCTTCGTTTGAGCAAAAACAGGATCGTCAAAAAAAATTTCAGAACCTGGTTGAGATGTTGTCTGCCGTTGCCTGGTACAGCAAAGCCGTTGACCTGACAAGAAGCCTTCAAACATTAAACAAAGACACGGCTACAAACGCTCTGACGACCCTGCGCTATCTGCACACGGCCATTGTTCTGGATCCGGAATACAGCGCCGCCCTTTCCTGGCTGGGAAAAATCTATCTTGATAACGGCGGTTATGACAAATCCGTTTACTACTATCAGAAGGCCCTGGAAATTGATCTTGAAATCCTGGGGGAACACCATCCTGACCTGGTAACCGCTTATAACAACCTGGGGCTGGCCTGTCACCGCCGGGGAGATCGGGAGCAGGCCGTCGAATATTATCAAAAGGCCCTGGATATCCAGCTTGCGGCTCTGGAAAAACATCCCGACAAGGCCATTGAGTATTATAATAAATCCGGCTTATCCTGCCGGCACAAAGGCGATTATTCCCAGGCCGTCAAATTCTATAAAAAAGCGCTGAAGCTTCAGATCGACACCCTGGGCAAGGATCATCCCGATGTCGCCACCACCTATAACAACATCGGCGAGACTTATCGTCACAAAGGCAAGCATAAAAAGGCTATTGAATATTATCAGAAAGATCTGGAAATAACGATCAAGTCTCTGGGGCCGGATCATCCCAATGTGGCCACCACATATAACAACATGGGTTACGCCTATCACGGTTTGGGCGATTATAACAAAGCCATTGAATACTTTCAGAAAGCCCTGGAAATCTACAGAAAAGTCCTGGGGGAAGACCACCCGCAGGTAAAAACAATAAAAGACAATATTGAATTCTTAAAAACCAGAATCAATAAAAATGCGTAGGAAGTCTTTCAATGCCGCTTTCGGCGCTTGATCTGTATCGGGACGTATTGCCCAAGACCAATTGCGGCAAGTGCGGGTTTTCCACCTGTCTGGCCTTTGCCAGCATGGTGATTTCGGAGCAGCTCCCCCTGGAGAAGTGCCCCTATCTGACGCCGGAAGTAATCGCTGCCTGCCAGGCCGAACTGCAGAAACAGTACGCGGCCGGCAAATGGACGAAACGGGACATGGCTCAGGACGCCCTGGAGTGGGCCAGACAACGTTCCACATCCATGAGCATCAGCGATCTGCCGGAACGCATCGGCGGCCGCCTGGTGGACATGAGCGGCCGGCCGGCCCTGGAACTGCCCTATTTTAATGACGCGGTCCTGGTCAGCGCCGAATCCATAACCCACCGGGACGGCACGCCCCTGACCCGCTGGGAACAGGTCTTTATCCTCAACCACATGGCCCAGGGCGGCAACTCCGAACCGACCGGCAAATGGAAAGGCCTGGTTGAGTTTCCCAACACGGTTTCAAAAATCAAATCCATGAAAAGCCATGTGGAAGAGCCGCTGAAAGAGGCTTTCATGGGAAAGCCCGAAAAGCTGCTGGCCGCGGGAAGCGCGCTGGGCGGCCGGGATATGACCGCCGAAGTCGGATCAGCCGACGTGGCCCTCTATTTTCAAGCCCTGCCCAGGGTGCCGGTGATGCTGATGTTCTGGGACGCGGAACCGGAAGACGGCTTTGAAGCCGAAGCCAGACTGCTCTTTGACGAGACCATTGTCGATCACCTTGACATCGAGTCCATCATGTTTTTAAGCGAGCGGCTGCGCCAGTTGTTGTGCGATCAGGGCATCTGAGACAAAAGTGTTTCATCTTCTTTTCGAGAACAAGCCGTTTTTAAAAATCAGGCCTTCTTAATCATATAACCATCCGTTTTTTCGAGGTTAAAATTTTTTCCGGTTTTTGTGGAATTTGGCACGTAAGTTGAATTGTTCTATTGAAAAACCAAATTCAAGTTGAATTTTAAAACATTGAAACCCTGTGATCAAAACATCAAGAAAACGATTGAAATCGCTGACCAGTTGATTTCCCTGGCAACCAAAGGCGACGCCGAAAGGGAAGATGAGGGCTGCGGCGTGCTGTATGGCGTCATGCTTGATTCGGCTTACAGGATCCGCAAGCTGGCCGAGGCCGAAAAACGGGAACACATCAGGAAAGGCGGGTGGAAGGAAAATTCCCTGAAATTTTAAATTGATTATCATTACAACAAAAGCAGAATGTTAAGGAGGTAAAATGGATAAAATCAAAGGAACACAGACGGAAAAAAACTTGCTGCTCTCTTTTGCCGGCGAATCCCAGGCAAGAAACCGCTACACCTATTTCGCCGGCCAGGCCAGAAAAGACGGTTACGTCCAGATCGCCGATATCTTTGAAGAAACAGCCAACCAGGAAAAGGAACACGCCAAGCGTTTCTTTAAATTCCTGGAAGGCGGGGAGGTGGAAATAACCGGGGCTTTTCCGGCGGGCGTGATCGGCTCCACCCTGGAAAACCTCAAGGCCGCGGCCGAGGGTGAGCATTATGAACACTCCACCATGTACCCTGAATTCGCCAGAATCGCCCGTAAAGAAGGGTTTGATGATATCGCCATCGTCTTTGAAAAGATTTCCGTGGCCGAAAAACAGCATGAAAAACGATACCGGGACCTGGCCGCGAATATCGAAAAAGGCGCCGTCTTTAAAAGAAGCGAGCCGACCGTGTGGCGCTGCCGGAACTGCGGCTATCTGCATGAAGGCACAAGCGCGCCCGAGATGTGCCCGGCCTGCGCTCATCCCCAGGCTCATTTCGAGCTGCTGGGAGAAAACTGGTAACAAGCAAAACCATGGTTCTTTAACCGATCAAACAAAGAGGAGGAAGAAAAATGGCTGAACGTTTTCAGGTTTACAAATGTGAATTATGCGGCAATATCGTGGAAGTGCTTTACGGCAGCGACGGCACCCTGGTCTGCTGCGGCCAGGACATGACCCTGCTTACGGAAAACACCGTGGACGCGGCCAGGGAAAAGCATGTGCCGGTGATTGAAAAAACCGCCGGCGGCATCAAGGTCAAGGTCGGCGGCGTGGCCCATCCCATGGAGGAAAAGCACTACATTCAATGGATCGAGGTGATCGCCGACGGCAAAAGCTGCTTCCGGTTTTTGAAGCCGGGCGACGCGCCGGAGGCGGTCTTCAATATTACCGCCGACAAGGTAACGGCCAGGGAATACTGCAATATCCACGGTCTCTGGAAAGCGTAAACCGCTTAAATCAAGGATTGTTTTATGCCCAAAGCACTCATTGTCTATACAACCAGAAAAGAGGAGACCCTGAAAATCGCCGAGTTGATCGCCGAAGGCCTGCGGTTTTCAGCCGTTGACGTGACCCTGACCGACGCCAAGGACATAAAAAAAGAAGGCGACCTGGCCGGTTATGACGCCTATGTGTTCGGCTCCCCCACCTATCACGGGGAGATGACCGGCAGCATGAAAACGTTTCTGTTTCTGGCCGAAAAAGCTGAACTGGCCGGCAAGGCGGGCGGCTCCTTCGGGGCCTTTGGCTGGAGCGGTGAAGCGCCGGAACGGATTTACGAAACCATGAAAAACATATTCGGCATGGATATGGTCGAAGGCCCGCTCATGCTGAAATCCAGCAGGCTGGAAGGCGGCATGAAGATGGCTCAGGATTACGGACGCGAAATCGCCGCCAAACTGGTCTGACAGCTAAAGGCCTCTCGACCGGACGCTGATAAAAGGGAAAAGGGATTATTTCCATGGACCCGCTTGTTCTCTCACGGCTGCAGTTCGCCGCCGCGACCATGTTTCATTTTATTTTTGTCCCGCTGACCCTGGGGCTGTCGCTTCTGGTGGCCTGGATGGAGACACGGTACGCCCGAACCGGGGACAGAACCTGGCTTGAAATGACCCGGTTCTGGGGAAAGCTGTTTCTGATCAATTTTGCCCTGGGCGTCGTGACCGGCATCACCCTGGAATTTCAGTTCGGAACCAACTGGTCGCGCTACTCGATCTTCGTGGGTGATATCTTCGGCTCCCTGCTGGCCATTGAGGCTTCGGCGGCTTTTTTTCTGGAGTCGGTGCTGATCGGCGTCTGGATTTTCGGCTGGAAAAGGCTGTCGACCCGGACGCACGCCGCGGTCATGTGGCTGGTAGCCCTGGCCGGGACTTTTTCCGCGGTCTGGATCCTGATCGCCAACGCCTGGATGCAGCATCCGACAGGCTACGTCATCCGCAAAGGCCGAGCCGAACTGACCGATTTTATAGCCGTTATCACCCAGCCCTTTGCCGTGCTTGAATTTCTGCATACCATCAGCGCGGCCTATATTTTAAGCGCCTTCTTCGTCATGGGCGTCAGCGCCTGGCATCTGCTGAAAAAACAGCATGTCGAGGTCTTTACCCGCTCGTTTAAAATCGCCCTGATCTTCGGCCTGGTCTTCTCCTTTTTCGAGGTGTTCGAAGGCCACATGCACGGCGCCGACCTGGCGCACAGCCAGCCCGCCAAGCTGGCCGCCCTGGACGCCCACTGGGAGACCTCGGCCCCGGCGCCCATGTATCTCTTCTCTCTGCCGGACGATAAAAACGCGCGCAACATCGTTCAGATCGGTAAAATCCCCTGGGGACTGAGCCTGATGGCCTTTCATGACTTTACCAGCGAGGTCAAGGGATTGAGGGATTTTCCGGCCGACGAACGGCCGCCGGTGCTGGTGGTCTACGCGGCCTTTAAAACAATGGTCGGCCTGGGATTTTATTTCTGCCTGGCCACATTGACCGGTTTTGTCCTGCGGAACCGGCTCCCGGAAAGCCGCTGGTATTTGTGGGTTATGCTTTTTTCCCTGCCCCTGCCCTACCTGGCGATTCAACTGGGCTGGATCGTGGCCGAAGTGGGCCGCCAGCCGTGGATCGTCTATGGCGTGATGAAGACCTCGCAGGCGGTTTCGCCGGCGATTTCCGGCGGGCAGGTGCTGACATCCCTGCTGGGATTCGTGTTTGTGTACGGCCTGCTGGGCGCGGTCGGTATTTTCCTGATGTGGCGGGCCGCGGTAAAAGGACCGGTTCCGGAAAAAAATAGAGGTGAGGCATGACTCTGGAATCCATATGGTTTTTTGTCTGGGGCCTGCTCTGGGCCGTTTTTTTCGTAACCGACGGCTTTGATTTCGGGGTCGGCACGCTCTACCCTTTTCTGGGAAAAACCGATCAGGACCGGCGCGTCATGATCAATTCGATCGGCCCGCTCTGGGACGGCAATGAGGTCTGGCTGGTCGCGGCCGGCGGCGTCACCTTCGCCGCTTTTCCGCATGTTTACGCCGTCATGTTCTCCTCGCTCTATTCGGCCCTGATGCTGATCCTGTTCGCGCTGATCGTGCGGGGCGTTTCTTTTGAGTTCCGGGGGAAAATCGATCATCCGGCCTGGAAAAAAATATGGGATACCACCATTTTTATCGGCAGCGCGGTTCCGGCCCTGCTGTTCGGCGTGGCCTTTGCCAATATCTTCAAGGGGCTGCCCTTTGAAGGCCTGAATTATCACGGCAGCCTGCTGTCGCTGCTCAATCCTTACGGTCTGCTGGGCGGCGGCCTGTTTCTGTTTCTTTTTCTTCAGCATGGAGCCCTGTGGCT
>CAYSMV010000068.1:0-4568 GCA_964432245.1 uncultured Desulfobacterales bacterium | reverse complement strand
GTCATGCGGCTGCTGGAAATCGTCCGCGCGGAAAAAACGTCCCCTCAGGTCCTGGCCACCTGCCTTGATCTTGCCGGAACCATCAATAAGATCGCCGTGGTGGTCGGCGTGTGTCGCGGATTCGCCGGCAACCGCATGTTCGCCCGGCGCAAGGAGGAAGCCGATGCCCTTATCCTGGAAGGCGCCGGCCCCGAACAGGTGGACAAGGTGCTTTATGATTTCGGCTTCCCCATGGGGCCTTTCGCGTTATCTGATCTGACCGGCCTGGATATCGGCTGGCAACGGCAGACCTCTACCGGTGCCACCATCAGGGAACGGCTCTGTGAGATGGGACGGCTCGGCCAGAAGTCCGGAGCCGGGTTTTACAAATACGAACCGGAAAGCCGGAAACCGGTTTCCGATCCGGTCGTCGAAAAACTGATCCGGGAATTTGCCGCGGAAAAAAATATTGCCCGGAGGGAAATATCCGATCGGGAAATTATTGAAAGATGCATCTATCCGCTGATTAACGAAGGCGCCAGAATCCTGGAAGAAGAAATTGCCGCACGGCCGGGGGATCTTGATGTGATCTGGGTCAATGGTTATGGATGGCCGGTTTATCGCGGCGGCCCCATGTTTTATGCCGATACCGTAGGGCTGGATACCGTACTGTCGGTATTAAGAAAATATGAACATGATCGGGGAGAGGCATGGCGGCCGGCCGCTCTGCTTGGAAAACTGGCGGCCGCGGGCGGGCGCTTTCAGGATATGGAGAGTCTGTAAACATTAATCAATCCCGCCGACGGTGTTTTTATAGAAACGGAGGTGTCCCATGGAGGAGGTCGTTATTACCAGTGCCGTCCGAACCCCGGTCGGCCGGTATATGGGCGCGTTCAGGACGGTTGAAGCCTATGATCTGGGGGCTCTGGTCATCGATCAGGCCATAAAAAGAAACGGCCTTGACCCGGCCGAAGTGGACGAGGTCGTCATGGGCCAGGCGTACCAGAACGGCGAATACGTGAACATCGCCCGCATGTCCCTGCTCAAGGCCGGCTGGCCGGATCATATCCCCGGCATTACGCTGGACCGGCGCTGCTGCACGGGCCTTGACGTTATTCGATACGCCGGCATGCTTATCCAGACCGGCCAGGCGGAGGTAGTGGTAGCCGGCGGCGTGGAAAGCATGAGCAACGGCGAATTTTACATTCCCGGAAACGTTAAATGGGGCATCGGCGGCCATGGCGGCATGCCCCGCGGCCATGGCGATCTTTCCATATGGGGAATCGTTCTTTACGACCGGCTTCAGCGGGGCCGGGTCATGTCTCAGCCCGAAGAGCGTTACGGCCTGCTGCCATCCATGATGTCCTGGGCCGAAACCGCCGCCGCGGAAGAAGGCATCTCCCGCCAAAGCTGCGATCAATGGGCTCTGGAGAGCCATCAGAAAGCCTGCGCCGCCATCGCGGCCGGTAAATTCAAGGAAGAAATTATTCCCGTAAAAGTGCTTCAGCGCCGGGGCGCCCCGGTAGTCGTGGACACCGACGAGACCCCTCGCTCCGATACCTCTCTGGAAAAACTGGCCGGACTTCCCGCCATTCTGGGCGGCGTGTGCACGGCCGGCAACTCCTCTTCGGAAAACGATGGCGCGGCCGCCGTGGTCATCATGTCCCGGGCAAAGGCCGAAAAACTGGGGCTGGAAGTTTTCGCGTCAATAAGGTCCTGCGCCGTGGCCGGCAGCGATCCCCGAAAAACCTATAAAACAGTGCCTATCGCCGCCGAGAAAGCTCTTGGCATGGCCGGGGCTGCCATGGCGGATATGGATCTGATTGAAATCCAGGAGGCCTTTGCCGCCCAGGTCCTGGCCGACCTGAAAGAGATGGGAATTCCCCCGGACGAGTATTACAGAGTGAATGTTAACGGCTCGGGAATTTCTTTAGGGCACCCTATTGCCGCCACCGGCGTGCGAGTCCTGGTTTCCCTGGTATATGAAATGAGACGCCGCAATGCCCGTCGCGCCCTGGAATGCATCTGCGGCGGCGGTGGCCTGGGTATTGCCGCGGTTCTTCAAAGGCCGTGATCTTCCCGGTTTTTAAAAAACGGGGGTTCACACGAGATCAGGATCAGCGCTGTTTTTATTTTGTGGTTGATTCGGATTTTTTCGGCAGCAAGGCCGCTTTTTTGATGACTATTGGCTCTATGGGCGCATTTTGATACATGCCGACTGTCTTGGTGGGTTGTCTGGAGATGGCGTCTACTACTTCCAGGCCATTAACGACCCGGCCGAACACGCAATATCCCCATCCCCGAGTGTCCTTGGAACGATGATTTAAAAAGGAGTTGTCCACGGTATTGATAAAAAACTGGGCGGTGGCCGAATGCGGATCCCCGGTGCGGGCCATGGCGACGGTACCGCGCTGATTGGCCAGCCCGTTGTCAGCTTCGTTGTGAATGGGCGCGTTGGTTTTTTTTTGCTGCATATCAGCGGTAAAACCGCCGCCCTGGATCATAAAGCCGGGGATGACGCGGTGGAAAATGGTGCCGTTGTAAAACCCGGCTTGCACGTACTGGATGAAATTAGCGACCGTACCGGGGGCTTTAACGCTATCCAGTTCAATGGTGACAGGGCCGTGGGTGGTTTCCAGGGTTACCAGCGGCGCCGGGTCCGCTGCCCTTGCCGGAACAGAGCACATTGACATGATGACAATAAAAAACGTCAGGGCCGGTATGATGGCAAGGGCTTTGGGAGACATGGACCCTCCTCTTCCTCGGCGACCCCGGCCGGAACCAAAGCCCCTGCCGCCGCCCGATCTCATGCCTTTTGCTCTGCCCGCGCCCTGGCCCCTGCGTCCTCTTCCGCCTTTACCCGCGTTGAATCCAGAGAGATATGGCCTGTTGTCGGTACCAGTCCGGGAAAACGCCTGTTCAGGGATTTTATCGCCCATCACTTCACATACTTTAGCGGCCACCTCAGGCCCGCCGCTGACGCACCCATAACATGGCGCCTTTCCTTCGGCTACCGCCCTGGCAAATTCGCCGCAAGTCCTGTATCCGCATTTTTTGTCGTTTAACTTGGGCAAAAGCGCAAAAATCTTTTTGGTCTTTTCTTTGACGTCTTCTTTATCGGCCATGTTTTAACCTGTTGCCTTTTATTTTTTTCTATCCTGATTGATGCAACATTCACATTAGTCCGAAGTGCTTTTTTGATTGATTTCATCAACAGGCTGCGGCATGCCATAATAAAATCCCTGGGCCAGATTAAAACCAAGCTTTTGGCAAACGTCAGCCTCTTCGGAGCATTCCACGCCTTCCGCAATAGTGGTAATCCCGAGATCCTGGGTCGCTTTCACAAAAGTAGAAACCATCTGATGCAGTCGTATCGGAGCAAGATGGATATTTCTTATCAGGGATATATCAAACTTGAGAAACTCCGGCGGCACCTTGGCAAGATCAATCAGCCGGGTCTGTCCAACACCGAAATCGTCGAAGGCCAGGCTCATGTCTAATTGTTTCAAGGTTTCCCGGAGCCGGTTCATTTCGTTTATTTCATTGACTGATTTTTCGTTGATTTCGATTACGACTTTATTTTCCGGCGCTATATCGTGAAGCCTTCGCAAAGATTCCAAAAGAATACTCATCTGGTTAATTTCAAAAGAAGTAACGTTCATGAATAAAGAGGGCGCTCCGGGCAGATTTTTCCCCTTTTCCATCCCTACTTCCCGAAACAAAGTACTTAATTCAGTACCGCATCCAAACCATTCCGCCATGTCAAAAAGTTTCACCGGTTCGTCCGGCAGGTCTTTGTCGTATGCCCGCGCAAGAATTTCGTAACCGATTACGGTCATGTCTGATATGTTTAAAACCGGTTGGAAATGGGGAATGATATTCCGGTCACGAATCATATCCCGTAACTTCGCTTCCAGAGAGACTGGATAGGCGAAATCGTCATTAATTGCAAAGGTATCCTCTACTATGGGCGCGGCGTCTGATTCCAGGATTTTTACTCTGAATTTAAATTTTCCGATGGAAATGTTATCGCCGGCCTCGATTAATTCCGATTGCTCGATCTGTTTTTGATTTACGAAGGTGCCGTTCTTACTGTCTAAATCACGAATCCAGTAATGATCGCCGCTTTTGCGAATTTCAGAATGACGCCGGGAAACCCGCTTGTCTGTCAGTGTAAGGTTGCAGGCCGTTTCACGGCCGATAATAAAAGGAACCGGATCGATGGCGACCATCCATTCCCTGCCTGTATCAGCGACTGCTTCCAAGTACCAACGGGCCCGCTCTTTTTGTTTTTTGCCCTCTGCTTTCACGTGCGGATCCTTTCGCTGGCTGGTTTGTACCGCATGATTTTTAAAACAAATACCTGACATCCTTTCTGCTGCATATTTGCCGGTATCAACTTGTAAATATACGGCTTTAGCCTAGGTGAGGAACGCTTGATTTTTTATACTAAAAAAAAAATCGATAAATGTCAAGTTGTGAAGAAAAGGTTGTAGAGAACACATAAACTGTCCGGTGTTGTAGCACATAAATTGTCCGGTTTATGTTTCACCCAAGGAGGTGAGCAGATGAACCGGACGCAATGGCTA
>CAYSMV010000067.1:0-7277 GCA_964432245.1 uncultured Desulfobacterales bacterium | reverse complement strand
GTGGTAGTATTTGGGAGAGTTCCAGCCGACCAGCACCTGGATTTTGCCGCTGGCTTTGTAACATTTTTCCGCCAGGCGGCGGATGGTGTCGGGATTGGTTCTACACTTAATGCTTGCTTTTTCGGGGGTGTAGTCGGCATTGAGCATATCTTTTAATCTATGAAATACCGGTCGGACGGTAACGGTTTTGCCATCCAGTAGTTTTACCTGGTAATCGCCTTCCAGAGCCGGATCACATGGCAGCTTCAGGGTTTCAAGCGGCGCCGTGACCACTTTGTTGTTTTTTGAATCCCAGAAGCAGAACTGGTCCTCCCGGGTGCCGTTTTCAACTTCCGAGGCCTTGAGGAACTGGCTGGTGTCCGTTCTGACCAGCAGGGGCAAATCGGTCTGTTCCTTGATAAAGGGATAATCCACCCATCCCTTTTCAATAAGGATCTGACAGACAGCCAGTCCCAGCGCGGAATCGGACCCCATTTCCACCGGGATATACTCATCCGCGTGCATGACGCTGGGGCTGTAGTCCGGTGCGATGGTAATGACTTCCGCACCGTTATATCTGGCTTCGGATATAAAATGATAAGAAGGAATCCGGGTGTAAACCGGATTCATGTGCCAGATCAGCAGTAATTTGCCGAAAAACCAGGCGTCAACCGAGTCCATGAACTGGAATTTACCGAAGGTTTCGTAAATACCGCGGTTGAAGTCGCCGATGGTTGAATCCAGGTCCAGGAGAGTTGCGCCTAGGGCCGTCATCAAACGATGAATACCCATGACATGAATATATCCGCCGTTTCCCGGCCCGCTCTCAAAGACAATCGATTCCGGACCTTCCTTGATCAGCGCGTCGACAATGCCTTCGGCGATCTCCGCCAGACACTGGTCCCAGGAGATCCTTTTCCATTTACCGCTGCCTCTTTCGCCGATTCGTTTCATGGGGTACTTGAGCCTGTCGGGATTATACATCTGAATGCTGTAAGATGCGCCTTTCTGGCATCCCCGGGGATTGAAATCCGGACCGGAAGGATCAATGACCGGGTATTTGGCGGCCTGTTCTTCCCTGAAGACGATTCCGTCCTTGGAATACACCCGCCACAGGCAATTGCCGGGATAACAATCCACCAGGTGGGTGCCGTAAGTGACCTTGTCCCAGGTCCATTCTTTCCGGTGTAAGTCTTCAAACCCGGCGTAACTCCAGTCCTCGATGACTTTTTCCGTGGCGTTGGCAATGCCGTTGCCTCCCAGAAATCCTAAAGAATTTAAGGACAACAACGCCACCGTTGCGCCCGTACCCTTTAGAAAAGTTCTTCGGGAGATTGTCAGTTCCTTCATAGTGCCCCCTTTACTTGCATGGTTAGTCTTGTTTTATTTCTTCCTTCATTTTGTGACGGCTTTGTAACAAGCCCAATTTTTGCCTTTTTACGATTTCATTATTTTGTGATTAACTCCCAAAAATCATGTTTATCAATCGAACGTCTGATGGCCGCATTTTTTTATTGTAAAACCGGTATCAGCCGTATGGCGTTCCAGGGGCAGCCCGTCAGCATAAGGCCCTGGACACCGCTGGAGACGCATGCCCCGCAGCCGACGCAACGTCCGCTATCCACCATTACTTTTTTAAAAGGATAATTGTCCTCGTCATCAACCAGTTGCAGGGCGTCAAATTTGCAGTAGACACGGCAGACCGGTACGCCGCCGCAGCCGGTACAGGAATCAGAAACGTAGGCGACCTTTTTTACTTTTGTCTTTCCGGCTGGCCTGGTCTGTTTTTTTTCGATTACGGCGCTATTCAACATCATGCTATTTCAATATAGATTTTTTGTTCCTCAAATTGTTTTTTGGTGTATACCAAAGCGGTGTCCACAATCAGATGGCCTTCGTTGTCCATGGTAATATGGTGCCGGTCAAGGGGCCGCGGAGCCGGCCCGGCAAACTCCACCCCGTTGGAATGGAATTCACTGCCATGACAGGGGCATTTGAAAATATTTAAATCTTCGAACCAGTTGACCGTGCAGCCCAGATGCGTGCAGCGGGCGAACAGGGCGAAAACCCGGTTTTTATCACGGATGACAAAGAATCGGTGGGCCTTTATGAACTGGGTGTCGACAAAAATGACGCCATACTGGTCGGGCCGTTTGTCGATGATAAAATCATTGAGCTGGCCGATGACATACTTGCTGGGCGGGTGGAACACCACCGAGGGGTATAGAAAACGAAGTCCTTGATACGTACCGGCGCCCAGGCTGGTGAGAATAACCCCCCATCCGGCCACAGTGATGGCCTTGTTCAGGAATTCTCTCCGGGACAGGTCGGATTTGTCTCCCCGCTGTTCTTCCAATGATATGCTTGGATTCATGCTTTCTACCATCGATACTCACCTGATCTGATCAGTCATGTCGCGAAGGACAAATGCTTTCCGCGACAGGGTTATCTTTTTCGTAGAAGGTGTCTGATAATTTCAAAAATAAATACCGCCACAAACATCAGAACAGTACCCTCCACATACTGTACCCAGGCGTAGTAATGAAAGTCATGAAACATGGTCTGGGCATTGTAACGGTAGTAGAAGAGGTTGATGGTGATAAAATGCAGCAGCGTGATGATGATCGCGGCGACGAGGCATCTGAAAACGGTCTTAATCATGTTCCCCCCTTTATTTTAATTGTGGAAAAGAGCCAAAAGAATGCTTGGATGATAATTTCATGATGCGCGTTTTGTTGCCTCAAAAATCAAAAGTTTAACTTTTTACTTTTAATACAAATACCCTGCTGTAAAACGATTGTCAAGATTTTTTTTCCCCGGTTACAAAAATAAAAGATGTTTACTCCCATTATTGCGGTTAACCGGAGAGAGGTGATTTCGAAGGCCACGGTTTTTTAATGGAATCGCGTCATTTTTTTATTTATTGTAAAAAAAAATGATCATCGCGGATTAATTTATTATCAATAATAATAATATATTGTCCTGTTGGGCGCCGTTTGCCTGAAAAGGAGCGGTTGAAAATTAAAGTTAACAGTTTGACTTTTAACTTTTCGGGTGATAAAATTATATAAATCAGAAATAAAACATAAATACAAATTAAGAAATTGAATAAAACGATTATCGACAATTGATCGGGAAACGCAAGGGAGAGACAGATGATTTGCGGCAGGACGCGGGATGAACTGATCTCCGAGATTCGGAATTTTCACGGCTTTGTGGCGCCCGGCCTGCTGGTAGGCGCTTTTATGATTGACCTGACCTATGAATGCCTGGGCGGAAAAGGCGAATTTGACGCCATTGTGGAAACCCGGCATTGCCTTCCGGATGCGGTTCAGATATTGACGCCGTGTACCGTGGGCAACGGCTGGATGAAAATTCTGGATCTTGGAAAATTCGCAATCACCCTGTATGACCGGTACTCCTTTCTGGGATGCAGAACCTGGCTGGATCTGGATAAAGCCCGGGCACACCAGACGGTTTATAAATGGTTCATGGGCCTTGTTTCAAAAAAGGATCTGCCCATCGAGGTCTTGCAGGAGGCGATATTTGCCGCTGGAAAGTCGATTCTTTCAACGGCGCGGGTAAAGGTTGTTCAGCATGCCGAGCGCCGGAAAAAGGGAGATGTCAGAATTTGCGATAATTGCCATGAAGCCTATCTGGCGGATCA
This sequence comes from uncultured Desulfobacterales bacterium, assembly GCA_964432245.1. Taxonomy (GTDB): domain Bacteria; phylum Desulfobacterota; class Desulfobacteria; order Desulfobacterales; family Desulfosudaceae; genus JBFMDX01. The sequence continues at coordinate 3,631 of CAYSMV010000067.1, read as the reverse complement.
GGGGATTCCCTGCCTGGCCTGTCAGGGCAAGGCCTACTATCAGAAAATGGATTGAAAGTGAGATCTTAAAATGGTTGACGATACCCGTGCCGGTCATACCGGAAAGCATTCAGGCAAAAAACGGCACCTGAAGATGAAGGATCTGTCGGAAGCTACGGGCGTGAACGGGGCGACCATCCGCTATTATATTAATGAAGGGCTGCTGCCCAAACCCTATAAACCTTTTCGCAACATGGCCTATTATGAAGAGTCCTTTGTCGACAAGATCAAATTCATCAAAACCCTGCAGAAAGACTATTTTCTGCCGCTGGAGGTGATCCGGGTCGGCATCAAGGAGAGCGGTTATGATCTGCAGGCCGTGGTGAATAAGCTGGATCGCGCTAAACAGATGCCGTGGCTTTCTGATCCTGAATCCGATCAAAAAGCCACGGAAGCCGTTACAAGGCAAAAGCTGGTCGAGATAACCGGGTTGGCCGCTGAAGACATGAATAAGGCCATTCAGCATAGAATGATCATAGCCGATGCAGACGGCCTGTTTCCTGAAAAAGAAGTTGAGATTGCCAGACATCTTGCCCATATCCGGGAGTATATGACCGATGCCAGAGGGTTTTCGTTTGATTTAATGGTCCATCACTACACGATATTTGAATCGATGGTGGATATGGAATTCGAGGCTTTTTTACGGAATGTGATCAACAACAAGATTACAGTTGAGGAAGCCAACGACATGGCGGAAATTCTGATTGAGGTCGTCAAGGATCTCTTTCCCCTTTATCTCCGGCAAAGGCTGAACAAAAAGATAAAAGAGTCCCTGGTGATAGAATAACAGGGGCTAAAATCAGTATTACTTTTTCTCCTCATTTTGCCCTGGCGCAGAACCGGCGCCATCCCATCAGGTCGGCTGTCCCGGCGATGGTCGTGCCGTAAAAGAGAACCGGTTTGTCCGTTAAAAACTGGTCAATGGTTCCGTTGACTATCGTCGTCCCCGTCACCAGCAGAAGATCCGCCCAGTCGATGGCGTCCGCCGTGGCTTCCGGGCCTTCGACGGTGGCGCCCCGTTTTTTTTTGCCGATATTGTCCGGATCCAGATCCAGGACACGATAAGAAAATCCGCGGTTCAGCGCTTCCACCATCGCCGGTTGAAACCCGATCTGGGTTATTTTTACGGGGCCATATTCCTGTTTGATGAAATCCGCCAGCTCCGCGGCGCACTCATCAGGCTCTTTGTCATGGCAGTGAACGGTTCGGCTGGTTTGGTTGAGATGCCGGAGAACCGCGTTCAGGGTGGCCACAAAGATGGCCCGGCGAAAATTATTGGTCGGCGGCATGTCGATGATCTCCCGCAGCAGACCTTCGTAATCACCGTAGCGGTCCGTGAACGCCTGGCCTGACGAGTCGAGAAAATCGGCCTGCATCAGCCGTTCCCTGCCCTGCTGCAGGGGAAAATCATCCCCCTCGGGATCGCCGATGGCTTCTTCCACGCTGAGCGCCCTGGCTTTGACCCGGACACGGCGGTCCATCAGGTCATGTTCCCGGCAGATATGAGAGAATTTTTCCTTTATTTGCTGGTAGATCGTGGCTGGCATGCATTTCTCCTACTTGTTCAATTCAATGGACACCTTGCGGCCGAACTTCTGGATGACCGGCGTGCCGGTGCCGTGGCGGATAACCCGGAAGGTCGCTTCCTTGTCTATCGGGACCGTTCCGGCCAGAAAATTGATGCGCCATGGCGCAAAAATTTCCCTGACCATCGGCGTGCTGGGTCCGAGAAGCACCGTTTTTGTCTCCCGGCCGACCTGGCTTAAGATTTCTTCAGTGGTATTGTTCAGCAGTGAAGTCGAAGTCAGGATCAGCACTTTTGCCCACTGCTTCAGCTTCTCATAAAAAATTTTTTTATTTCCGATTTGCTTCCCGGTGTCATAGACCGCCAGCTCGGCGCCGCGTTTTTCGATCAGATGTATCAGCGGATTAAAGGCGCCGACCATGGCGACCGTGGCTCCCGGCCCGACACCCAGATTGTCCAGGAGGATTTTATTGTCCGGCTCTTCCGGAAGGCTCCGGGCCGTATCAAAATTCAAGGCGTTAATGGTGGCCAGGGCCATGGTCCTCTGAAGGGGGATGTCGCTGAGGATTTTTTCCAGCAGACCGATGGCGGGCTTGCCTTCGGGGTCGTCATAGTTTTTATGCATCATGCAGGTGTTTTTGGAGTCAAAATAGGAATAGGCCACGCCGAGGCCGCCGTCCGACGTGGAGACCGCCGTGTAGCCCAGGCCCAGGCAGAGTTGTTCCACTGCTGTTCTCCGGGCTTTTTCTTCAAACAGCTCATATAGTTTCTTGTTCAGTATCATGTCGGATCGTTCGATCGGCCCGCGGCGAGTAAATGGTTGTCAACCATGGGCGCTTTTTCACGGGTCTATCTCCTGTAATAAAATGTATTTGCATTTTAATAACAGGTTTGTATTTTATAGCAATGTTTTTTGTTTTGGCTAATATCAAACTCAACTTCGCGAAAAAGGGGGACGTCATGCATTCAAAACTCGGCGGATTAATAGTCGGGTGCTGTTTTTTTGTGATGGTCTTCGGCGGCTGCCCGCGTCACTCGCGGGTTGATGAAGTTGATGGAAAAGCGAAGGCTGCCGATAAAACATGGACAGAGCCCTTGACGGGCATGGAGTTTGTCTGGATTCCCGGCGGTTGTTATCAGATGGGACAGACCGACGCGGAACAGGCGGAACTGATAGCTCTCCTGGGAGAGGAGCAATACCGGCAATGGTTTGCCAAGGAACGGCCCCGTCATCGAGTCTGCGTGGACGGCTTCTGGATGGGAAAATACGAGGTGACCGTCGATGAATTCCGGAAATTTGTCCGCTCTTCGGGGTATCGGACGACGGCGGAAAAACGGGACTGGTCGTGGTGCATGACCGATCAGTTTGAAAGAAAGGCCGGCATAAATTGCTATCAGCCTGGTTTTGAACAGAAAGACCGCCATCCGGTGGTGCATGTTTCCTGGTTTGACGCCCAGGCCATGGCGGAGTGGTTGAGCGGCGCCAGTCCCGGACATTTTTGCCTGCCGAGCGAGGCGGAATGGGAACTGGCCTGCCGTGGCGGCGCCGCCGCCACCCGTTTCTGGGGGGACGACCCGGAGGACGCCTGTGTCTATGCCAACGGCCATGACATCACCGCCAATACGAAACGCGGATTTTTCTGGCCGCGCCATGAGTGCCGGGACGGGTATGCGGAAACCGCGCCGGTGGGCAGTTTTCAACCCAACGCCTCCGGCCTTTACGATATGCTGGGTAATGTTTCGGAGTGGTGCCGGGATGTTTTCGGCGAGGACGCCTATGGCCGGCATGCGTTGAATAATCCGGAATACGTCGAGGGAGGTGGCTCCCGGGCTGTCCGGGGCGGCGGCTGGTACAGCGCGCCTGCCGATATGCGCTGCGCCGTCCGTCGCGGCAATTGTCCCATGAACACGGATGACGCCCTGGGGTTTCGTTTGGTAAGGACGGAACGGTTTATGTCAGATTAGATTGAAAGGTGAATGCGCCGGACGCTTTATGGCAAAAAAGGGAACCGGGAAATATTTCAGAAAAGGCGGTAAAAGTGCAAAATGAACGGTTGAATCTTACCT
>CAYSMV010000066.1:0-2048 GCA_964432245.1 uncultured Desulfobacterales bacterium | reverse complement strand
TCAGAACTGAAGGCACTTATTTCCGAAACCGATAAGAAAAACAAACGCCCCCGTTGCGATGGCTGAATCAGCCATCAGGGCTGCCATCAGGCCGATTCCGTTGGCGATCATAATGGCGAAAATCACGCGGTTTGGATTAATGAAATCGCACAGCATGCCCCAGCTGTATTTGCCGGCCGCGCCAAACAGGGCTGTCACGGCCATCAAGGTCATGGCCGTCGTATCGGAAAAACCCACATCCACGAATCTGGGCTTTAACTGGGACATGACGCCGACCACCCCTGTCATGACCATGGCGTAGGCCAGGCCCAGCTTCCAGAAGGCCGGCACCCTGATCAGCCGCTCCAGGGGCCACAGGTTCTGATTTTCAGGAATTTTCACGGCCGGAACGGCTCCCATGCCGGTTACGTTTATGTTGGAAACCGGCAGCGCCCCGGGTTCGTTGTTCGGTACCGCCTGTCCTTCAACCTGGAGCCCGTCAGGGGTCCAGCCCCGCTCTTCGGGCCAGTCGACCATCACCAGCCAGAACAGGGGCGCGAAAGCCAGAACCGCCAGGCCGATACAGACCGAAGCGCCGGTCATTCCCATCCGTAAAACCAGGGCCATGGCGATAAAAGGCAGTACCGCGCCGGAAAGGGAAATCCCGGAGGTGGCGATGCCCTGCGCCCGGCCTCTTTTCCTGATAAACCAGTTGTTGACGGCTGAATTGGCTACGATTCCTCCGTAAGCGCCGTTTCCGATAAACACCAGAGCATACAAAAGATAAAAAAGCCACAGCCGGGATGTTTGGAAAAGCAGTATAAAAGAGACACCGCCGATCAGCGATCCGGCCGTCATCAGTTTTTTAACGCCCAGGCGCATCACCAGCGTGCCGTAGACAAACTGGCACAGGAAGCCGACCGGCGTGCCGATCGCCAGCGCCATGTTTACCTGTGTCCGGGTCCAGCCGTAGGTATCGCAGAGCGGCTCCAGAAAGGCGTTAAAAGAGTAAAACCCCGTGCCGACGGACATGAAATTGGCGATAAACACCACTCCTACGATGTACCAGCCGTAATATATCCGCCCCGGGTTGCCGCTGCGCATCAAATCTTCTCTTTATTTACAAATCCGTCAAAGCAGGGGCGGTAGTTATTCTCCCTCGAACTCAACCAGGGTGAATATGGAGTACTGCCTGATTTTTTCTTTTCCCTTTAAGTCCGGGAGATCAACAACAAAAGCGCATTCGATCACCTGGCCGCCCAGTTTTTCCACGAGTTGTATCGCCGCCTTGATGGTTCCGCCGGTGGCGATCAGGTCATCGACAATCACCACCCGGTCGCCTTTCTTAATGGCGTCTTCATGAATCTCGATACTGTCTTGCCCATACTCCAGCGCGTAGGATTGGCTGACGGTCTTATATGGCAGTTTTCCTTTTTTACGGACAGGCACAAAAGGGGTTTCCAGTTTATAGGCCAGGGGAGCGCCGAAAATAAGTCCCCGGGCGTCTATCCCGACAATCGTATCGATCTTCATGGGCTTATAACGGTCGTAAAAACGGTCGACCGCTTCCCGGAACGCGGCCGGATCCTGCAGCAGCGTAGTAATGTCCCGGAACATGACCCCCTTGGCCGGCCAGTCGGGAATGGTTCTGATCGCTTTTTTAATATCCGGCATGACTTTCTCCCTTATTCAATTTTTAATATCGCCAGCAGTAAAAGCTGTTTCACTTTTTCGGCATTACTATTAAACACGTCCATGATTTCTTTCCAGGTTACAGGCGCTTCATCCTCCTTCCAGCAGTCATAATCGGTTGACATGGCCACCGCCGCGTAGGGGATTTTCGCTTCATTGGCCAGGGCGGCTTCCGTAGCCACGGTCATGTTAATGACATCCGCGCCCCAGGCCCGAAACATCCTGGATTCCGCCCGGGTCGAAAACCGGGGGCCTTCGATCGTGACGACGGTACCCCGGTCATGAACGGCCAGCCCCATTTCAAGGGCGCTTTCCAGCAGCGCCTGCCGCAGCTTGGCGTCAAAGGGATCGGCCATGGGGGTATGGGCGTTAAATCC
>CAYSMV010000065.1:0-2147 GCA_964432245.1 uncultured Desulfobacterales bacterium | reverse complement strand
TGCCAGTATCTTTACCGGGCCGGCGCCATGTGGCGGACATTCGATTATGGCCGGGCCTGGAAAATTCTCGAATCAAAAGTAGAAGAAGGAGAGCAGTGGCGCGGCCTGGCCTTTGAAAACGCCAGATGGCGCAAAGCCCTGGTTGACATATGGAAGGCCTGCTTTTCCGCGTCCGGGAAAACCCGACGGTAACGGCCGGCGGGCCGAACCCATCGGACCAAAACCACCGGAATATCCCGGGCGCGGCAGAGACAAAAATCTTTGAGATGGACCCGTTGTGCCGCGCCAATCGCCCAGGGCCGATGAAGATCTTCGGCGGCTGCCGGACAAAAATTGACACACAACGCCGGCCCTGCTATAGAGAAGAAGCGAAAAAGCAAGTTCTCATTCTTTATCTTTCATGCCGAGGGAAACTATGGGTGATCAAATCGTTACCTTTATTGATGGTCTTAAGTCCAACCAGCAAATCGCTTCTATGGATGAGGCCTCCATAAAACAGACCATTGTGATGCGTCTGCTGTTTTTGCTCGGATGGGATATTTTCAATATTGATGAAGTCAATTCAAATTATAAGGCCAAAAACAATCCGATCGACTATGCCTTACGGCACAAAAGCAGCAACAAAATTTTTATTAACGTCACAAAAATCGGCAAGACGCTAGACAAAAGCCAGCAGCTTTTGTTGGAGCAGGCTTCAAAAGAAGGCGTCAGGGTTCGGCAGGTCGTTTCAAGAAGAGCGGAAAGAAGGGAATTAATTGGGAACCTGTGACCAGACCTCGTCACCAGCCGGTGCCTGATCAGGCATCGGGTGGTACGTCGGCTCCCGGACGATATTCAGGCGTGTTACTTGCGGCGGGCCGGTGTTCCTGATGTCCCACAGGCCCATGTGCTGAAGTATCTGCCTGATGACGTCCTGCTCTTCGATAAAGCTGATGATCTTCATCGTCCCCAGGTATTTGGGGCACAACAGTGGGTTTACTTCATAAACTTTTTGTAAATCAGGGCCAGGATATTCATTTCACTGGCAGCCATCGGTTTTACAGTGAAACAGGCTGTCGATGAAACAATTACTGCCGGAATGGTGCGAACCATTATTGCCGCCGACGGCAAATTCAGCCACGACCGTTATATCGGCTTCGGGCATAATCAGGGTGGTGTCCGCCAGGTCGGTGTAAAGCATCCAGCCGGTCTGACCGGTCCAGGTTTCAAAGCCAAGCCCCTCCGGAACCGTAGCCGAAATATCAACCTCCGTACCGGGCAGATAGTTTCCACTGCCTGTCCCGCCGGATACGGTCAGGGTGTATTCGTCTGTTGCCTGCTCCTTCCAGGTGGCGGTCAGTGTCGTCGCGGCGGCCGGCATATAGAGGTATGTTGACGGCAGATTAATACTGGCCAGAAAGTCTGTGTCACCGGTCCACAGATCAAATATCTGACCCGCCGGCGGGGTGTCCGCAACCGGGCTGATGATCGTTCCCGGCAGGTAGTCGCCGCTGCCGGAGCCGTCAATAACCGTTAATGGATAGGTCAGGCCCCCCCGGGCCTCGTATGTGGCCGTGACCGTAGCATCAGACGAAGGCATGACCAGGGTTGTCGTCGGCAGGTAAACATTGGTCACATATCCGGAAGCGCCGGTCCATTGATCAAAGATCAAGCCTTCAGCCGGGGTGTCTGCCAGCAGATTGACGACCGTGCCGGGCAAATACTTGCCGTCGCCCTCACCTTTTTGAACGGACAGCCGATATGCTCTGTCCCCCTGATTCTTGTAAGTAGCCGCAATTGTCACCGGCTGGTCCGGCATGCGCACAAAGGTGTTGGGCAGATAAATACCGGCCACCGCTTCCTGGTCGCCGGTCCATTGGTCAAAAACCAAGTCGCCCGTCGGTATATTGGCGGCTATGGTGACCAGACGGCCAGCCGCGTAATTGCCCGAGCCGATACCGTTGTTAACGGTCAGTGGATAGCTTGCAATCGGACTTGCTTCGAACTCGGCCGTTACCGATATGTTTTCAGTTACGTAGGCGTCCAGGCGGGGATTGCCGGTTTGGCCGTCACTCCAGCGCAAAAACTGATAGCCCGCCTCCGGCAGCGCCGTAATCTGCCGGCCGTTAAAGCCATAGGATACGGACTGGGGGCTCGGCCCTTGAACC
>CAYSMV010000064.1:0-2244 GCA_964432245.1 uncultured Desulfobacterales bacterium | reverse complement strand
CAAGGCCAAAACCTTGGACCTGTATGTGCCGGCGGAATCGGACTTTGTCATCGAGGGCTATGTGGACCCGGCCGAAGAGCGGCTCGAAGGACCGTTCGGCGATCACACCGGCTTCTACTCAGCCGCGGACATGTACCCGGTCTTTCATGTGACCTGCGTCACCTGCCGCAAGGACGCCGTCTACCCGGCCACGGTGGTGGGCAAGCCGCCTATGGAAGACTGCTTCATGGCCAAGGCCACGGAGCGGCTGTTTCTGCCCATGCTCAAGATGGTGGTGCCGGAGATCGTGGACCTGGAGCTGCCCATGGAAGGCGTCTTTCACAACTGCGCCCTGGTCGCCATCGACAAGAAGCATCCCGGCCAGGCCAAGAAGGTGATCAACGCCCTCTGGGGCCTGGGCCAGATGGCCTCGACCAAGTTCATCGCGGTGTTCGACAGGGACATTGACCTGCGGGATTCCTCGACCGTGGTCTGGAAGCTGCTCAACAACGTGGACCCGCGGCGCGATATCCTGTTTTCCGAAGGCCCCTTAGACGCCCTGGACCATTCCGCGCCCTACCCTAATTTCGGCGGCAAGATGGGCTTTGACGCCACCCGCAAGACAAAAGAGGAAGGCATGGGCCGGCCCTGGCCAGAAGAAATCGTCATGTCGGCCGACATCCGGGAAATGGTTTCCCGGCGCTGGAAGGAATATGGATTTTAACCGCACACATATGAGGCCAAATCATTGAAAGTACGCATTCATCTGTTGTTTCCCTTTGACATGGGGCTGGAGTTGGATTTTACCGGTCCGGACGCCAAGGAATTCCTGAAAGACATTACCACCAGCCATGCCGCGGTCCTGTCGCTGGACGGCCATACTTTTTCAGACCCGGATTTCTCCACCCAGGTGTACCGATTCGGCGTGGGCATGATCCATATCTCCTTCAGCGTGGAAGGCGATATGGGTTATCTGGCGCGGCTGTCGTGCCAGATCGATGCAATCCGCGTGGAAAATAAAAGCGTGATCGCATATTGTCATTCGCTGGTGGGCGGCCTCATTGACCGCGCCGGCAATTATGCCACCTACCACTATGAACGCCGGCTGACGGACGGCGAGATATTCCCGATATTCGAGCTGGCCGAACCGCTGGCGGAACATGCCGACGAGTTTATCAGCAAGAATGAGCGCAGCCTTTTCGGCCTGCTGGCCGGTGAGGAGCATTTTGACAAGCTCTCAAAATTCGTCATGCAGCAGGAAGCGCTGGTGAACTACGGATATTACGAAAACGAAATCGTGTTGATCAAGCGCTTCGGCGCGGTGGTCTTCTCCGATGAAGATGCCACCATCATCGGTATGATCAAACTGGCCTTCGCCCGATACTGGTCGCTGCGTTCCTACAATTACATTCTGGACCATGAAATGGAGACCAGCCAGAAGCTGCTGGAAAGGCTGCCGCCCTATTACCGATTCTGGCGCATCTTAAAAGCGTATCAGCTCTTTTCCAGTGAGGCCATGGCCTTTGACCGCGACAAGATCAGCATCGTGGATTCGCTTTACAACGTGGTCTCCACCATTCCCAAGGTGGAAGCGAGTGCACACCTGCGCAGCCTGCACAGCAATGTCAACACCGTGTTCAACATCGAATCCCTGCACCGCACCGTGGAAACGAAAATCTCGCGCATCGCGGAATCCTACAACTCGGCGCGGGAATTTCTGTCCAACAACTTTTTCATCATGCTCAACATCATCTTCCTGTTGACGCTGATCTGGTCCATTCTGGACACCTTCCTGCTGTGGAAGCTGTCGGTAAAATAGAAACCGGCGTGGAATTTATGGACTTTAAAACCTTTTCCAAGCTGATCATGATCGAGCAGACTCTGTTCGCCCTGCCGTTTGCCCTGCTGGGGGTACTGTTTGCCGGCGGCGGCACGGTGGGGGTCTGGATATGGGTGGCCGTGGCCCTGGCCGCGGCCAGAACCGCGGGCATGTCCTTTAACCGGGTCATTGACGCCGACATCGACGCCAAAAATCCGCGCACGGCCGACCGGGCTTTGCCCAAAGGCGAAATCAGCCGCGGAGCGGTCTGGCTGACGGCGGTAGCGGCCTGCCTGGTCTTTATTTTTTCGGCCTGGATGCTCAACCCGCTCTGCTTCTATCTTTCGTTCGCCGGGGTGTTTTTGCTGTTCGTTTATTCTTATTTCAAACGGTTTTCATCGTCTTCCCATTTCTTCCTGGGCCTGATTGAAGCGGCCGCGCCCGTG
>CAYSMV010000063.1:0-4774 GCA_964432245.1 uncultured Desulfobacterales bacterium | reverse complement strand
ATCCGTGCCGGTAACGATGAATTTTTCCGGGAAATCAGTTTTTTTCATTTTTGACCCAGTCTTCGATCGCCGCGGCCAGGGCTTCCACATCCTCCCTTTTATGTACCGCCGAAAGCGATATGCGTATCCGGGACAGTTCAGGCGGCACCGACGGCGGCCGGATGGCCACGGCTAAAAAACCCCGCTCTTCCAGCCGGGTGGAGAGCGCCAGGGCTTTTTTTTCTTCCCCGACGATGACCGGAATAATCTGGGTGGTGGAAGCGGCCGTGGACAAGCCTGAATCGTCGAGGCGCCGTCTTAAAAAGACCGCGTTATCCAGAAGACGACGGCGGGCCTCGGTCATGTCCGGGATCAGATCCAGAGCGGCATCGATGGCGCCGACCACGGCCGGCGGCAGGGCGGTGGTATAAACAAAACCGGGACAGCAGTTGATCAGGTATTCCCTTATTTTTTGTGAACAGGCGATATAGGCGCCGAAGCTGCCGCAGCCCTTACCGAACGTGCCCATGACAATATCCGCCTTCTGTCCGCAGGCCAGGCCCATGCCGTTTTTTCCAAACACACCCGTGGCATGAGCTTCGTCCACGACCAGGATAGCGCGGAACCGCTCAGCCAGCGCAGCCAGCCGCTCCATGTCACAGACGTCCCCCTCCATGGAAAAAACCGTTTCCGTGACAATAACAATTCTTGAAAATCCTTTGGCCGCGTTTTCCCGGAGCAGTTTCTCCAGATCTTCCGGGTCATTGTGGGCGTACAGGTTGACGGCGCAACGGGACAGCCGGCAGCCGTTGATAATACTGTTATGGTTCAGCCGGTCGGACAGAATCAGGCTGTTTCTGTCGCACAGAGCCGGCAGCAGGGTGGTGTTGGCCTGATAACCGGCATTAAACAGCAGGGCGGCCGGTGTGTGTTTTAATGCGGCCAGCTTCGCTTCCGTCTCCTCAAAGCAGGGATAATTGCCGCTGATCAGACGGGAGGCGGTGGCTCCGGCGCCATATTTTTTCAGATAAGCGGCGGCTCGTTCCAGCAGCAGCGGATGCCGGGACAAACCCAGGTAATCATTGGAGCAGAAGTTGCGCAGGATACGGCCGTTGATTTTCACCCGGCCGTTGTCCAGCGGCATCACCGGCCGCAGACGGCGAAGCTGATCGGCGTTTATGCGACGCTGGAATTCTCTATCGATAAAATCGAATTTATTCATGTCGGCTTTCGGCAAACAGGCGCGCTACACTGCCCATGGCGCTGGTCAGGCGCGACAGTTCATACGGTTTCATGATGTAGGGCGGCATGATGTAGATCAGTTTTCCAAAAGGACGGATCCAGACACCGCGTTCCACAAAGTGTTGCTGGGCCGCGGCCACGTCAACCGGATGATCCATCTCCATGACGCCGATAGCGCCCAGCACCCGGATATCGGCTACGCCGGTAATGTCGGCCAGAGGCGCCAGCTCACGGCGCAACTGTTTTTCAATGGCCGCCACCGTCTCCCCCCAGTCTCCGGATCGTAACAGATTGATGCTGGCCGTGGCGATGGCGCAGGCCAGGGGGTTGGCCATGAAGGTAGGCCCGTGCATGAACACGCCGGGCGAAGCCGAGCAGATGCCGTCGCCGACCCGGTCGGTCGTCAGAGTAGCGGCCAGGGAGAGATAGCCGCCGGTCAGGGCCTTGCCGACGCACATGATATCCGGGCAAATGCCCGCGTGGTCGCAGGCGAACATCTTGCCGGTGCGACCGAAGCCGGTGGCGATCTCGTCGCAGATCAGCAGCAGGTCGTGTTCGTCGCAGAGCCGCCGGACCTGTTTGAGATACTGAGGCGAATAAAACCACATGCCGCCGGCGCCCTGGACGACGGGCTCCAGAATCACCGCGGCAGTTTCGGGATGATGTTGTTCGATGAGCGTCCGCATGCTAAGAATATCATCTTCCCGCCAGGGCTGATCAAAGCGGCAATTGGGCCGATCGGCGAAATAATGCCGGGGCAATACCCTCGAAAACAGGTGATGCATGCCCGTGACCGGATCACACACGGCCATGGCGCCAAAGGTGTCGCCGTGGTATCCGGAACGGATGGTGATCAGTTTCTGCTTTTCAGGTTTCCCCCTGGAAATCCAGTACTGGAAGGCCATCTTGATGGCCACTTCCACGGCCACGGAACCGGAATCCGAGAAAAAGATCCGTGTCAATTCCCGTGGCGCCAATTCCAGCAACAGCGCGCATAAATTCACGGCCGGTTCGTGAGTGAGCCCGCCGAACATGACATGCGCCATCCGCGACAACTGATCCGCGGCGGCCTGGTTCAGCACCGGATGGTTGTACCCGTGGATGGCGGTCCACCACGAGGCCATGCCGTCGACCAGTTCCCGGCCGTCTTCCAGGGTCAGGACGCAGCCGGCGGCTTTTTTGACCGCGCGCACCGGCAGCGGATCGGTCATGGAGGTATAAGGATGCCAGATATGACGGCGGTCAAACGTTACTATTTGATCAGGGGACAACTTGTTCACAACAATTCCTGTCTCAATCTGATGGGGGAAAAAGCTCAAATTTTTGAGGGCTCAAGGAAGTGCCCGGCCCCTTGCTTCCTGAAGCCGTTTGAATCAGAGGCACTCACCGCCAAATCATCCAACCATTTTTTATAGTTCACAACCAATCGAAAAAATATCATTTTTATTATTGACAGCCCTTATTTGGAAATGTCAATAGTGGATTTATCAATATTTTATATCCAAGTACATCCTCCTTTTCCTGAAGTTGATCTTTTTACTTACATCAATTTCTTCCGTTAAGGGGCAATTTGAATCTCTCAATCCAAGGAGGCGCCATGACAGGAGCACAAAACGGCAACACGGTTAAGGTTCATTATACGGGTAAACTGAAGAACGGTGAAATTTTTGATTCGTCAGAAAACCGGGAGCCGCTGGAATTTACCATCGGACAGGGACAGATGATCCCCGGTTTTGAAGCGGCCGTCATCGGCATGAAGCCCGGGGAAACAAAAGCAGCTGAAAAAATACCGGCGGACCAGGCTTATGCCTATCATGAAGAACTGGTGGTGGAAGTCAACCGCGACCAGCTCCCTCAAAACATTTCACCGGAAGTCGGCCAGCGTTTGCAGGCCCAGCAGCCCGACGGACAGGTCATGTTTTTGACCGTGACCGCGATCACCGATGAATCGGTCACCCTGGACGGCAACCATCCGCTGGCGGGACAAGATCTGTATTTTGACCTGGAAATGGTCGAAGTCAGCTGACCCGGATATTGCATCGGGCACTTCTAAAAATTATCTTAACCCTTAACTTGAAATACCGGTAAAGATCAGTCTCCGTTGATGCGAGGTGCCTGAAAAAAAGTCAGATATCGGCTCTGGGGGTTTCCGTATAAACCAGATTGATCGGCAAGGGAGAGTATTTTTTCCGTTTGGCGATATCGGATTTGGGTAGAATATACTGATTGCCAACGGTCAGCCAGGGTGTAACCAGATTGAGCGTACGGAGCTTTTTGTCCGACGGGACACGTGAATGTTCCGTCCGGCAATAGGAAACACGAAGCACGCAGACACCGGATTTCCCTTCGGTGGCAATAACATAATTATTAATCAGATCTTTTAACGTCAGGTCGTTGCCACTGGCCAGGGAGGCCATATCCTGTTTGGACAGTTTTACCAGCGTGAACTTGGAGACGCCCCTTTCTGAAATACGCGTCACCAGCCTGGCCTCGCTGCTGGACACGTAAACGGTACTGATACACGGCAGTTGTTTCAGAAACTGGGCGGCCACCAGGGCGGCCGTTCGCCGACCGCCGGCCATAAATGGAAATCCGTAGTATTCGAAGAGTTTTTTCTGAAGGCTTTCCGCGTATTTGTCTCCTTTTTCATACAGATCTTTGGATATGTAGCGAAGGTATTGGGCAAGATCTTCGGCGGCGGCCGCTATCGGCCAGTCGATCCGGACATGAAAGTGGGTAACGGCGTAACGGCTGGTCGAGACCGTGGCCGGGTCCCGCTGAATGAGCAGGGCGTAATCCAGCGGGAGCAGTTCTTTTATGAAATTATTGAAGCAGGCCGATTCAAGATACTTCTGGGTCCTGTCAAAATCACTCCCTAAAGAAAGGGCTTTTCCCTGCATCAGGTTGGTCTTGGTGGTTTTGTTGATATCGAAAAAACGAATATGTTTTTTACAGGTATCGGGCACGACATCTTCCACGAACATGACCAGAAAGGTGTTCTGATCCTCGTATTCAATTTTCGGCAGCTGGGCTCGCGGCTTTAACTCTTTTTTGGTCGAAAATGGATATGACTTGTTTTTCTGTTTAAAATTTTTATAGGAATCAACCAGGGCATATTCAATAATGAAATTATCAAGATCATCCCGGAGCAGCTCATAATAGGAACGTCGCAACTTGTTCCTGACGCTTAATTCTTCTCTGACCAGCCAATGAAACATTGTTCCGTTTTTCTTGTTTTTTGTTAAGTTTCTGAATACGTTAGCATAACCGTTTGGCTGCTGTCAATACGAGAATGACTTATTTTTTTCTTTTTTCAAGCGCGTTCACCCCCGGCAGGGGTTCGCCTTCCATTAATGCCAGAAAGGCGCCGCCCCCGGTTGAGATATAGGAGAGCTTTTCGGCCATCCCGGCTTCGTTGATCGCGGCGACGGTATCGCCCCCACCGGCGATTGTGAAGGCTTTTGTTCCGGCCACCGCGGCTGCAAGCCCTTTTGTCCCGGCCGCAAAGGCGCTGGTTTCAAAAATGCCCATGGGACCGTTCCAGATGACGGTC
>CAYSMV010000062.1:0-2923 GCA_964432245.1 uncultured Desulfobacterales bacterium | reverse complement strand
GGAGTTAAGGTGTTTGACCTGCTCTTCGCGCTTTAAATCGTGCCGCAGAAAGGTTTCCAGAAAAAGCCGCAGCGAGGTCACCGGCGTTTTCAGCTCATGGGTAAAATTGTCGATGAAGTTTTTCTGGAGCCGGAACAATTGAAAGGCTTTCAGGTTATAATAAAATATTACGAAAATCCCGATCAGGATCAGCCCCACCAGAATGGAGAGCACGGTAATGACCACCCAGGTATGGGCGGAGGCGATATCCGTCTGGCTGATATCAAAACGCATCATCAGCGTTTTAAGACCCGTCCGCGCCTTTATGTACCAGTAAATATAAAGCGACAGGGAAATTCCCAGCGCGATGGTGGAAAAAAAGAAAACGGCGATGGAAAAAAGAAGCCAGCGGGTTCGGTTCATAATCGTTGTCCTGATTCAGGCAAAAGCCGGACGGTTTTTATTCTACCGCGCGCTCCGGCCTGAACACCTTAATATGATTCAGGCTTCCGGGAATATTTTCTATGGTGCCTCTGGCCGCAATGAAATTGGCCGGCATTCCCGGAGACAGAAAGCCGAGGTCGTTGAACCCAAGCAGCTGCGCTCCGTTGGATGAAGAGCATTTAATGGCCTCTTCCACGGAATAGCCCGCATCCAGCAACAGACCCAGTTCCGTGATAATGCCGTCGCCGTGATACACGCCCGGGCTGCCCGCGTCCGTGCCCAGGGCGATCGGAACGCCCGTCTTCCTGGCAAAGGCGATCTGTTCCATCTGGCTTTCCAGGTTCCGGGCGGCCACCTCGCGCCCTTCGCCCTTCATGCTGGCGAAAGCGCGCATGGTTCCGGCGGTCGGCACCCAGAAGACGCCTTTTTCCGCCATTCTTTCCAGGTTTTCCCGCCCCATGAAAAAACCGTGTTCAATGGAATCGACGCCCGCCTCGATCGCGTCCCTGACCGGTATTTCGCCATTGGCGTGCACCATGACTTTCTGCTTCTTTTTCCCGGCCAGACGGACGATGGCTTTCAGCTCCTCCGGTTGAAACTGGGGCTTTGTTTCCTTTTTGAAGACCGACAGGCTGTTAATGCCGGAATTAATAATTTTTATATGATCGGCCTCTTTCATGTTCCGGCTGACGGCGTCGAGAAGCCGACCGCCGTTGACTGCCCGGCCCCCGATGATTTTTCCGTAACGGCCCGGCTTATAGAAGGCTCTTCCCGCAGTCCTGACGCAGAGGCAGCCGTTTTCGTCGGACAGGTGTTCGGTTTTATAACGGGCGGCATGCGCTCCGGCGTCTCCCCCGTCCCGGACAGCCACGACGCCGTGGCGGAGATGCCGGTCGACATGTCGGCTGATGACCGGTTTTACAGTTTCATAATCGGCCGAAAAAAGCTCATTCCGCGCTTCACCGCAAACCTTTGCGCACATGAACAGATGAACGTGGCAGTCGATAAAGCCGGGCAGAACCGTATATTCGCTCAAGTCCACCAACGGCAAACCGGTATCCGGTCTGATGCCGGAAATCGAAGCGATGCGACCGTCTTGAACATGCAGAAAAACATTGATTCTGACCGGGTTGCCGGTGCCGTTAACCAGGGAACCGGCTTTAACGACGGCGCTGTTTATGTAATTGAGATCGGATATCATGATGTTTTTAATTGTTGTCTGTGTTTCGCCTGGCCCCTTGATTCCATGAACCGCTGAGTCCTCCGGGACTACACCGGGGACATGCCCCGGTTCGCTTTTTCCGGCCCCTGGCTTATAATCCGTCGCCTGAGCATTTCCAGGGCGGCGAAGGCGAAAATGCGTTTATTCATGGACCGGTTTTGAAAGGAAAGGCTCACTCTTCTGCCGGACACCTCTTCCGACGAAGCCAGCCCGATACAGACGGTGCCGACTGGCTTTTCGGAGGTTCCGCCGTCCGGCCCGGCGATGCCGCTGATGGCTAAACCAAAATCGGCGCCGGTCGCGCGGCGGACGCCGACGGCCATGGCCCGGACGGTTTCCTCGGATACCGCGCCGTGCCTGGCAAGCGTGTCTTCGGGAACATTCAGCACCGAAACTTTGGCCCCGTTGGCATAGGTCACGGCCGAAAGCAGAAAATATTCCGAGCTGCCGGGATTGTTCGTCAGCAGATGCCCGATCAGGCCGCCGGTGCAGCTTTCCGCCACGGCCACGGTTTTTTTCTTTTTTGAAAGCATTCTTCCCACCTCGGCCGGCAGCGAAAGGCCCTGGCTGGAAAAGACGCTATCCCCGATGGTCTGCTCCGCCCATTGGCCGGCGCCTTCCACCAGGGCTTCGGCGGCTGCTTTGTCCCGGCCGCGGGAGGAAATTTTTACGAAGATTTCCGGAAAAGAGACGCGGATGCCGTAATGCACGCCCGGAAAATTTTCCGGCAATCCGGCGATGAGCCGGCCCACCTCGGATTCCGGAAGCCCGAACACCGACAGCGTCCGGGCGGCGGCATATGCTTTATTACGGTCACGGTTGAAGATATCCGGGAGGACGGCATCGACCATCATGATTTCCATCTCAAAGGGAACGCCCGGCATCACGTACACCCGGCATTTGCCCATGTCCAGGGAAAAACCCGGGGCCGAGCCGACGCGGTTGGGGATGCAGACGGCGCCCTCGGGCAGCAGGGCCTGCTTGGCGTCTGTTTCCCGCGCCGGAAAACCGCGACTGGAAAAAAACCGCAGCATCGACGCCCGGGCGGATTCATCTGAACTCAGCGCCACGCCCGCCGCCCGGGCCACGGCTTCGGCGGTCAGGTCGTCCCCGGTCGGGCCCAGGCCTCCGGTGACCAGGGCGATATCCGCTCTGCCCGCGATTTCATTCAGGGCGGCGGCAATCTCTTCGATGTCGTCGCCCACGCAGGTATGTCGCCGAACCTCGAGACCGGCTTCTTCCAGCCGGGTCGCTATAAAAGCGGAGTTACTGTCGATG
>CAYSMV010000061.1:0-2689 GCA_964432245.1 uncultured Desulfobacterales bacterium | reverse complement strand
AGCGTTTTCTCCAGCCTCCTTTCCACATGGCCGGAGCCGAACAGAAAGCGCAGGAGCCACGGGCATCTGCCAGCGGATTCCGGGATGTTTCTCGAGGATCGCCAGGCATAAATCCCGTATCCATTGTTTGCTGACCAGCGGGCTGATGTCCCTGAACTGGAATTCCGTGATCTGCTCATCGGATGTATAAACGGACATTTCGCGGACAATATTCTCCGGTGAGCGTTTTCTCCAGCCTCCTTTCCACATGGCCGGAGCCGAACAGAAAGCGCAGGAGTGGGGACACCCCCGGGAAGCCAGTATGGAGACTGGTTTTGACTGCACCGGCCCGTCATACAGCCGGTAGTTTTTCCAGGGGACCAGGTCCCAGGCCGGCCGGGGCAGGGAATCCAGATCGGCTATCGGCGGTCGGTCGGCGGTTTTATGAATTTTTCCGGTTTTCCGGTCTTTCCAGGCCAGACCGGCGATCTCGGAAAGCGGCCGCCCGGTTTCCAGGGCCCCGGCGATTTCTAAGATTGTTTCTTCCCCCTCGCCCAGGACGCAGGCGGAAAGCGGCGCCTGATGGAGGCAGAGGCCGTACAGGGCGGTGGGATGCTCGCCGCCGGCGATGACAGGCGCGCCGGGAAAGGCTTTTTTTATTTCCCGGATGAGTTCCCTGACCAGCGGCCAGGCGTGGGAAAACATGCAGGAGACGCCGATCAGGGCGCTTTTCCGGTGAACGCGGTTGATGATTTCTTTAAAGGTCAGGCCCTGCACCAGGAATCGTTTTGAGGCCGGATAAGGCCTGAACCTGGAGAGCGCTTCCCCCACCGCGTCGATGATGTCCACGGTATGCCTCTGCTGCCGCAGGCAGGCGGCCAGATATGCCGGACCCAGCGGCGGGTGGGTGAAGGCGGAATAATTGAATCGGCCGATCAGGGCCGGGGGGTTGATCAGGGTAACGCGCATGCTGGTATTCCTGTTCCGCGGCGCCTGTGCCGGGCCATATTTTTCATAACCGTCGGATCACCGTGTTGTTCCGGTTAACCCCATAACAGCCTGGAAGAAAAACCCATCCATATTTTCAGGCGGTACAGCTTCCGGGGAATTTTTAAGAAGGTCCTGAAAATCCTGCCGGAGGCGTAGAATCGGATATAAGCCAGCTTCTGCGTGCGGTTGAGGTTGAACCCGGTCGCCTGCTGGTAAAAGGGTTCGGCCGACCAGTAGTGGCAATTTCCGCCCGCGTTCCAATCGGGGTAGGTGGTTTTCGCGAGTTCAGCCAGCCCGGTGCCGGGAAACGGCGTGACCGTGAAGAAGTGGGCCAGGTCCAGCTTTGATCTGATTGCCGTCGAAACGGTCAGCCGGATTTCTTCCGGTGTTTCGCCGGGAAATCCCAGCATGAAAAAGCCTTTGACCAGCAGTCCGATACGGCTCGCGTAAGTGATGTTCTCCAGCACCTTTTCAAGATTCAGATTTTTCCGGATGATTTTCTGCATGCGGGGGGAAGCGGTTTCAACGGCGAAGGTGACCATATAGGCCCCGGCTTTTTTTAAGAGATCCAGGTCTTCTTTTTCCAGGATGTCGGCCCGCAATCCGTTGGGAAAGGCTATTTTGATTTTTATCCGGCTGTCGATGATCAGGTTGAGGATGGTTCGCATCCTTTGGCGGTCGAGATTGAAGATATCGTCCACGATATGAAATTCTTTTATGCCGTAAGTGTCATGAAGCCATCGGATTTCGCCGACAAATTTCTCAGGGGATCGCCGGTGGATTTTTTTTCCGAAGATATTGTGACAGTATATGCAGTGATAGGGGCAGGCCCTGGAGCTGATGATATGGATATGCCTTTTTTCGGCCAGCACGCCGTTCATTTCATAGAAGGGAGACCAGTATTTTTCCATTTGCAGCAGGCCATAGTCGGGCCGGGGCAGCTCGTCAAGGTCGCTGATATATTCCTGTTTTTCATTGCGGATGACGGTTTGGCCGTCATGCCAGGCAATGCCCCTGATACCGCGGATATCCCCTTTCTCCATAAAGGTTTTGACCAGGTGGTAAAAGGATACTTCCCCTTCTCCGATTACCGCGCAATCGACGGCCCTGTTCTTTTCAAGGATATTTTCATAACTGCACGTCACGTCCGGACCGCCGATAACGATTTTCGCTTCCGGCGCTTGATGTTTCAGCCAGTCGGCCCAGCCTTCGAGAAAACGATGGTTGAAGGTCATCAGGCTGATGCCGATCAGGTCCGGGCCGGTTCTTTCTATCGCGGCCCGCATGGCTTTTTCAACGTTTTTTTCCAGGCGCAGGTCAACCAGGTCCGTGCTGACGCTGTTCCCCAGCTTTTTTTTTATATAGGCCGAAAGGCAGATAATGCCCAGCGGGATGTCAATTGATTCGAATTTTACATCCGTGTGAGGTTTGATGAAAAGAACGCGGTAACTGTTCATTGGTTTTTCGTCGGGTGTTGGCGGTTATTGATTAGCGTTTTTTTACGCCGCGTCGGGACATGCCGGGCAAGCTTTATGGCCAGCCAGACATAGCGGCAGTTAATGAAAAAACTGTTTTTGCTGATCCCTTCTTCCCTTCCCGTCCAGACCGTGGGCACCTGATTGATAGAGGCGTTTTGCAGCAAAGGTTTTAATGTTGTTTCAATAAAAATTTCATGCAGCGTGCCTTCCCAGCAGATGGCATCAATCACTTCTTTTTTTAG
>CAYSMV010000060.1:0-5761 GCA_964432245.1 uncultured Desulfobacterales bacterium | reverse complement strand
TTTTTTCCGGCCTCGGCTCCATCGCCCGGGCCGCGGGCATCCCCGCGGCCCGGGCCAGGCTGGCGGCGCTGCTGGAAATCATCGAACGGCACCAGGCGGCCACGGTTGCCTATGATCCCTCCACCTGTTTCCGGCTGGTAGTCCGCGACCGGCAAATCGCCGGTCTTTTCGAGGCGTATCGTCAGGCTGGAATTGATCTCTGGTTTCAGGATATCACGCCGGCCATGGGCGTTCCCTGCTGCCGCTGCTTTGTGGTCGAAAAAAACGGCCGTATCCACACCGGGTCGGCGGCCAATCTGAATGCGAGACAAGCCATTATCGCGGCTGTCACGGAAAACACCTGCCCCTTTCCCCACCCGCCACCCACGCGACCGGGGCCTCCGGATCTGATGCCGGTGGATTACGAGAATCTGCCCGATTATTCAGCCCAAGACGCCGCCACCGACCTGGCGCTTCTGGAAACCCTGCTGATAAAAAACGATTACCGACCCTGCTATGTCGATCTCACCCGCGCGGAAATCGGCCTGCCGGTGGTAAGGGCGATTGTGCCGGGCATGGATTTTTTAGGGGATTTTGACGCCTATTCCCGGGTGCACCCGGAACTGTACCGCAACTACCTGAAGTTGTTTGAAAGCCGATGATTCATGACCGGATTAAAGGAACAATTCCCGCCGCGCTGTCACTTGTAATTTTTTTCCAGAAGCTGGGTCTTTTTGGTGGCCCGTTCCAGCGTGCCGGGCGCCAGCCAGGTGATGGCCGGCCGGATCTTCAGCAGGGAGTGCATCTTGTCTGATACTGCCTTTTCAATGGCCGGCAGGTCTTCCTGCCGGACGGAATCGGCATGCTCTATTTTCAATTTCAGCGGCGGGACTACTCTGGGAGGCGGGTCATCCAGCACGATCCTGAAGGAACCGGTCAGCTTGTCGGGAAACGAATGGATGACGCCCTCGATAGCGGCGGGATACACCGGCACGCCCTTGACCTTGAGCATGTCGTCGGCCCGGCCCACCACCTTGTAACGGAATCCACTGCGGCCGCAGGGGCAGGGGTCGGTAAACACCTGATGGATATCCATCATGGTAAAACGCATGTCGAACCAGACCGCTCCCGGCGGATTGAGCGAGGTGCCGGCCATGATGCCGGTAGCCCCGTTTTCCAGGGGAACGGATTTTTTTGTTTCCGGATCAATCAACTCATAATAGGCGTAATCATCGGCGATCCAGTGCATGCCCTGATAAACCGGATAATCACAGGACACACCGTAGCCCGCGCCGGCGTCGAATACTTTGGCGCCGTACTCTGATTCCAGCTTGTGGCGCACCTCCGGAATTCCCGCCCCGGGTTCCGCTCCCAGCATGAGAATCTTTATCCCCAGGGACTTGACCGGGGCCTTAAGCACTTCCGGCGCCCGTTCGATCAAATGCAGGGCCAGCGAAGGCGTGCCGGCGAAAATATTGACCTTGAACAACTGCATGAACTGAAGGATCTTCTCGGTACCCGCTTCGGCGCCGATGGGAACCAGCGTCAATCCCGGAAAATTTTTGAACCATAGAATCTGGGGCGTTCCGGCCGCGTGCATGGACAGCCCGAAGCAGATGGCCAGCCGGTCGCCCGGCCGGAAACCCATGCGCCAGGCCGCCCGGCACATGATCTCCTGGGCGTCGGCGATAGAGGCGTTAAAATTGGGATACGGGGTGGGAATGCCGGTGGTGCCGGAGGTAGTGGTCAGCAGATAAAGATCGTCCACGCGCGCGTCGCCGAAAATGTGCCGCATCAGCTTGTCCATGTCGAAACCGATTTCGGTGATGGCTTCGCGGATCTCCGCCTGCCCGGCCGGAGGTATGGCCTGAGCGAAATCCTCAAATGAGCGGATGTCTTCCGGCTTGACGCCGGCCTGATCAAATCGTTTCCGGTTAAACGGGGTGTGCTCATACTGCCACTGCAATGCCTTCCGGAGTTTTCCCAGCTGCATGACCCGCATTTCATCGGTGTTCAGCTTTGGTTCAACCTCCATGTTCCAGTACATTCTGTCATTATTTACCATAATCGTCCCTCTTTTCATGACCGTTTTTTAATCCGGGATCCGGCCATATCACCGCTTGAATATATGAAGCGCCATGGCCGCCGCGTCCACGCCCAGGATGCCGCCGCCGTTATGCGTCATGCCGATCCTGGCGTTCCTGACCTGGCGTCTACCGCACTTTTCCTGGAGCTGATGAACGATTTCATTGACCTGTCCCAGACCGGTGGCGCCGATGGGATGGCCCTTGGCGGCCAGGCCGCCGGATGGGTTGGAGGCGATGGTTCCGTCGATTTCCAGCCTGCCCTCATCTATCCAGCGGGGAGATTCCTCGCCGGGGCAGACTCCCAGTTCGATCAGGGTGATAATCTCCGACGGAGAAGTGGCGTCATGAACTTCAATTACATCCAGCTCCTTTGGACCGATCCCGGCTTTTTCAAAGGCTTTCGGTCCCAGCCTCCGGGTCAGAGTATCGGAAAGATCATCGCTGATTTTACCGCTGCCAACAACCGACGACTCTATCCAGACCGGCCTGGTGGTGAAACGGGCGGCTTTCTTTCGGGAGCAGACGATCACCGCCGCGCCGCCGTCGCTGATCGGGGAACACATCATCCGCGTCAGCGGAAAAGCAACGTCTCCTGAATTCAGCACTTCCTCAAGGGTCACTTCCTTCTGATACATGGCGTGCGGATTATTGGCCCCGTTCTTATGACTTTTTACCGCCAGCCGGGCGAAATGTTCCTGGGTCAGACCGTATCGCTGCATGTACTGCCGGGTATAATAGGCGTACATATCCATGAAAATGCTTTTACTCTTACCGCTGCCTTCGGTAAGAATTTTCTCGCCGGGATTCCGCTTTTTCTGAAAATCAGCCAGAAACTTTTCCACCATCTCGACATCCACGGCCGTACCCAGCGCCATAAAAGACTTCAGCTTGTTCTGGTCAAACAACTTTTCGAACCCCACCGCCAGAACGCACTCATACATACCGGCGCCGACGGCTGTCCAGGCCAGGTTAAGCGCGGATGAAGAACTGGCGCAGGCGTTTTCCACGTTATACATGGGGATGCTGTCAATGCCCATGGCGCTCAGGCATACCTGGGCTTTGATCTGCTCCTGGCCCGTCATGACGCCGGGAACCGCCGAGCCGACATAAGCGGCCTCGATATCCCCGACGCGGATACCGGCATCATCAATCGCCGCCCTGACCGCTTCCGCTACCAGATCTTTGATACCCTTATCCGCCAATTTACCGAACCGGGTCATGCCGGCGCCTATTATGGCCACATCCCGCATATCTTACTCCTTACCGACTCATGTACTCCTTATCCCGGATCTTTCGTAAAATATCCGGCTTGTGGCTATCCGATAGTCGCTTTCTGATCACTCAGCCGTTTAACCGATTTGGTACGAACGTCGTAATATACCTGCCGGGGTTCGAATCCCAGCGCGCCGGTGGGGCAATGCTCGATACAAAGCCCGCATCCCCGGCATTTCGCCTGATCGACCATCACCTTGTCGTCTTCACCGAAAGAAATGGCCTGGTGCGGGCACCACTTGGCGCATTCCCGGCAACCGGCACAGGCGCGACGATTGGCGGCGGAGGCTACCAGAAAACTCGGGACGCCCCCCCATCGAGCTTCCGGCGCCCGATAGGTGACGCAACGCCAGTCGCAGTTGCAAACCCAGATCACGTTGGCGTCCCACAACCAGCCGACGCTCTGCCAGGCCCCCCTGGCCCGCCATTTGGCGACGATATCCTTGGCCTCCTGTTTATTCAGCGGCTTCACATCAACATCAGCCGTATCCTTGAACCAGATATTGGCGGCAATATTCATGGCGATACACCGGTAAAGAGGCGGCTCATTTTTATCCCTGTCCATTACCTGATGACAGAGACAGGGCATCAGAGCCAGCTCATTGGCCATATCAATGGTCTTAAACGCCGAATCCCTATCCGGAAGAAACTGCATGCCATGAAGTGTCCTGGCGAACCAGTTCAACAGCTCCCGGCTTACAAAAGGCATCTTCCGGTCGGTATAGCTCGGCCGCTTGGCCCGGACCAGATTCAACCCCATGCCGATCAGCGGGTTCAAGCGTCTGCTGACCAGATCCCGGAATACACCCAGCGACCTGATGCGATGCTTTTCCTTGTCCAGATACCAGAGTTTTTCGGCATTATGCTCACCACAGGTCAGACACATGACGCCTCCTCCACCGATTGGCCGTTTTGTAAAATGCCGTAATCGACGCCCATCGGCTTTCTTGATTACCAGCCATTGTTTTTACACCTACACGTAGTTGACCGGCAAGTCAAGTAAATATTTTATAGCCTGGGAATAAATAAAATAAATAAATAAAACCATAATATTAGGCATGAAGATAAAAACACAATAAACATGATTAGTTGATAGACAGTCGAAACGACATGGAAAATGCCGGGGCTATTTTTCATCGGAAACGGGAAGGCGATTGCCTTCTCCGACCAGGCCGTATGCCAGCAGATTAAAAATATGCACTTTCGCATCAGCCAGAGGCATATTACCATTAATTTCCTGCATATAATAAATGTTCTCCACCAACGCGATCATGAAACTGGCCGTCATCTCCACGTTAACCGGGTGAAAAAAACCCCTGGCAATCGCCTTTTTAATGTCTGATTCCAGAGGCCTGCGAATGGAAAGATAAGTCTTTTTTCCCAGTTCCTTCAGCTTCGGATCCGTGTCCGCCATCGCCTCCTTAGCCAGCTGCAGAATGGCACAAAACTCCTTCAAGGCGTTCAAAGCAAGCTGAAAGCGCATCTCCAGGCGCTCCACGGGGTTATGGATTTTGCGGATATCATCCCACCCGCTGGAGAACATCTCTTCGAAAATCCTGGGAACACACTCTAAAAAAAGTTCCTTTTTATCGGAAAAATAGAAATAGAAGGTGCCCTTGCCGATATCCAGCTCTCTGGTAATATCGTTTAATTTTGTATCCTTATATCCATGCTCACGGAATATTTTGCAGCTCACGGAAAGGATGCGCTCTCTGGTTTTCTGGCTGTTGCGGCCACGGGATTTTTTCCGCCCGGATCCATCTCCGGGATCCGGCTCAACGGCTTCAGGCACATAATAATCCGACAGTTTCCTGTCCTCCATGGGATGGATATCCTTTACCAGATCCCTGACGGAGAAAAGAGACTCGCCCCGCTGTCTGGCCTTCTTGATCAACCGCAGTTGCTTTATGTGGGAGTCGTCATAATAAGCCATGGTCTTGCCCGTCTTTAACGGCTTGTTCAGCAGACCCGACTGAATGTAGAAATGAATCCTGCGCCTGGGCACGCCGGTCATGCGTTCAATCTCCGCGATACGATATAGTCGTTGATGGTCTGTCATCAGTCCCCCTTTGTATTCCGGTTAGATTTTTACATAGAAACTATACATAACATGAACATCGACTGAAGGCAAACAAAAAACGCAATCATTATGACAGATAACGATCGTCAGGACTCTTGCCATTTAACGCGATCCACAAAAAATATCCCAGCCCGGCCCGCCCTGTCCAGGCGTCGAAGACCTGAAAAAGTCTTGACTGGTTAGTCTAACCGTAGTATCAGAAATAGCTGCTGCCGTATTCGATCCGGATCAATTTTCTGTTTATTTTAATATACCCATGCAAGGAGGCCTGATGCTGTTTGAAAAACACCGGCTGGCGACCCTTCCCCCGGCAAACTACGCGCGTTTCGTCGTAGACGAGGAA
>CAYSMV010000059.1:0-10151 GCA_964432245.1 uncultured Desulfobacterales bacterium | reverse complement strand
CTGCCGTTGATATAAATTTTGTGGCGGTTGTCGGATGATATTTTTCTTTTTATCAGCAGTTCCCCGTCAATTTCATAACCGTGATTTTTCAGCGCTTTTTCCGCCGGGCTGTTTTTCTGAATATCAAAGACCGCCTCGATCTCCGCGTAATCGGTGCCGGATCGGATGAGCCCGGCCGTAGCCCGGCTGCCCAGCAGCAGATTAACGGCGTTGATAATGATGGATTTGCCGGCTCCGGTTTCGCCGCTCAGAATGGTCAAGCCTTTATTAAAATGTATACGGAGATCATCAATAATGGCAAAATTTCTGATCGCGAGCTCATGCAGCATGGCAATAATCGCTTACCCGTTTATAAAAAAATGTGAGCCATTTTCAGAGGTGTTCTTATGGCATATTAAAACAGTATTATATCTTATCAGTGATCAGAAGGGGTAGCCCAGGCAGTCCATAATCAGGGTTTTTAATTTCTGGGCCAGTACGGAATAAGAATAATAACGCAGGGCGATTTCATAATTATGATTCACCATTTTTTCCCGATAGGCCGCGTCATCCAGGACTCGCAGGGTACGTTCCACGGTTTTATTCGTCACAAAGCCATTGATCTCAATGACGGTGAAGCCCTTGGGCTTGATGTCGGTAGCATAGATGGAATAGTTGTTTACGGCGATTGGTTTTTTATAATAGATCGCTTCCAGAAAAGCGTTGCCGAAGCCCTCATAATTGGACGGATAGGTTACCAGGTCAGCGTAAGGGTAGATATCGTCCAGGGTGTATATCTTCCTGCCGTCGGGGGTAATTCCCCGCTCTTCATTAATGATTTGGGAAACAAAAACCGTGTCGACGTTTAACAGACGGGAAAAATCCCGAATCCGCTCGTAATAGTCCATGCCTTCATCGCCGGCGGCGTGTGAGATGACCAGTTTGGCTTTTCTGTTGAGATGATTGACCAGTTCCACGGCGTGCTCAATGCCTTTGCGCTGCACAACCCGGGTCGGCTGCAGAACGAACAGCTCGTCGTCTTCTATGCCGAGGTCCTGACGGACGTTTTTCGTGTAATCGTCCGGCGGCGGCGGCGGGTTTTCAAAATCCATGACATTGGGAATGATTGTCGGAGAGATGCCGGTGCGCAGACTCAACTGATTGTCGGCCGAAGAATTGATCACCACGTTTTTGATGGGAGCGAGGTGGGGAGGAAAGGCCATGTTCAGGTATTCCCAGACCGAATTGGTCAGGAAGCGTTCTCTTTCCCAGAAGAAATCGTGGTGATGGGCGATGGTGGGAATGCCGATTTCGGATATGATTTCGGTGATGGCAATGCCCAGGGGCAGATTCAGGGGGATGGACAGCGCGTTTTCCGGAACAATGATGTCGATATTGAATTTTTCAATAAAATGATAGAGATGGTCCTTGAGCTCCTGTTTGACGCTCTGGATAAGCTGGGTGATATACCTGCCGCGGACCCGGACGCCGAAACAATTTTCAAAAATATCGATTATTTGAGGATGGGCAAAATGCGCCTTTTCGGAAAGGTACGAACATTCCGGCGGCGTTTCCAGCTCTCCCGCGAAATAGTAACAATTAAAGCCTTCCTTCTTGAAAATATCGGCCCATTTCCAGGTTTCCAGGGAGACACCGTCATTACCGGCCAGGCGCGTTGAAATAAAGCCGACATTTTTTTCCTCCCAGGCGGTTGTTTCCTCCATATTATTCTCCTTTATTTATCCGGGTTCTGCTTTTCTGAGCGTTATGACGAGCCACATCTTTGATTTCACGGTATCGGAAACAGTCAATGACATGGTCATTGACCATGCCGACTGCCTGCATGTATGAATAACATATCACCGGACCGACAAACACAAATCCTCTGCTTTTTAAATCCCGGCTCAATTTTCGTGATATATCGGTCTGCGCCGGTATTTCCGTTTCATGCTTCCAGGCGTTGGTTATGGGGTGACCGTCCACAAAACGCCACAGGTAATCGTCAAAAGAGCCGAATTCCCGGGCAGTTGTTAAAAAGGCCCGGGCGTTGCCGACAGCGGCGTTTATTTTCAATCGGTTTCTGATGATGCCGGAATCCGAGAGCAGTTGTTCTGTTTTCAGCCGGTCATATCGGGCGATTTTTTCCGGAGAAAAAAGATCAAAGGCTTTCCGGTAGTTTCCCCGTTTTTTTAAAATGGTCAACCAGCTCAAACCGGCCTGGGCGCCTTCTAAAAGGAGAAATTCGAAAAGCGTTTGGTCTTCATGCACGGGAACGCCCCATTCCTTGTCATGATAGGCGATATAATCCGGATCCCCTTCCGCCCATTGGCACCGCTTTTTCATTTACAAACTTTCTGTCGCTGGTTATATCAAGGCTGTTCTGTTTTGGCCGATCGTGTTTTTAGCGGATAATTCAAAATAGAGATGAATTTTTGCATAAAAAAATTCAAAAGGCAAGGCTGGAAAAAATTATGATATCAGGCGGTAAACAAAAAAAAAATGGAAGCGACGCTATGTTTCGCGGGGAAATCGGCGCTGAGAACAGCTGGCGCGGAATTTTAAAAAAAAGTATTATCCACCCCCGGGATCTTCCGGCGGATTTGACTCCGGACAGAGATGCCGTAGCGTCCGTTTGTTCTGTGTATCCCATGGCCATCAACGCCTATTATGCCGGTTTGATTTCCGGGCCGGACGATGCCATTGCCCGGCAGGTCATACCGGATGTTCGCGAACTCCAGGCCCGGGGTCTGGTTGATGATCCGCTGGCGGAAAACCGGCAGAGCCCGATTCCTGGAATTATTCATCGCTATCCGGACCGCGTTATTTTTATGGTTTCCAGTCGCTGCCCGATTTTATGCCGGTTTTGTATGCGCAAGCGAATGGCGGGCAGGGCTGACGCGCTGACCGCCGCCGAACTGGCGGCGGGGTTTGATTATATCCGAGACCATACGGATATCCGGGAGGTTATTCTGTCCGGAGGAGACCCGTTGCTGCTGGATGACGGGCAACTGGACGGTATTCTGGCGCGTATCCGCCGTTTTTCTCACGTTCAGACCCTCCGCGTTCATTCCCGGGTTCCCTGCGCTCTTCCGCAGAGGGTTACGGTTGAACTGGCGGCGATATTGCAAAAATATCACCCTCTCTATGTCAATATTCATTTCAATCACCCCGACGAAATCACAAAAGAAGCCGTCCAGGCCTGCGCCTGTCTGGCGGACGCGGGTATTCCTCTCGGCAGCCAGACGGTTCTTTTGAAAGGGATTAATGATTCGGCCGAAGTCATGGCGCGTCTGATGCGTTTGTTGTTGAGCATACGGGTCAGACCCTATTATCTGCATCATCCCGACCTCGTAAAAGGCACCGCTCATTTCCGGGTTTCGATAAAAGAAGGGCTGGCCATCATGCAGGCCCTGCAGGGGCACTTGTCCGGATGCGCGATTCCGCGATACATGATCGATCTGCCGGGAGGCGGCGGCAAGGTGCCGCTCTTGCCGGAGTACGTCCAGAAGATAGAGAACGGCATGATGATCGTCAGAAATTTTAAGGGAGAACTCTTCTCTTACCCCTGCGATGCTTGAAGTGGATGGCGGGGGTAAACGGAAAACGGACAAGAAACGTTTACTCCTCCGGCGGGAGCGGTTTCTTGACGCGGATAATCCTGGGCTTGTATCCGTCTTTTCTGGCCAGTCGGTTGCCGTAAACAACGACAAAAAGGATCGACAGGGCAAAGGCGCCGAATCCGACAGCTGCGGGAAGGACGGATTCCCCCAGCCCGAAAACCGGAGAGAGCCTGACCCCGATACCGGCGCCGATCATCAGGCACAGGATCGGAAGGATGTAGATCAGGAAGGTGCCTTTCAACAGGGAGGAGGTGCTGAATTCCACCACTACATGGTCACCTTCCCGGGCGCCTAATGTATTAATCGCCTCCACGGCCATGTCGTTCCCGCCGCCCCCCAGAGCATGACAGGTGTGCCTGGATTTACAGTGTTCGCAGGCGGCGGAGCGGATGGTCTGGATCCAGGCCCTGTTTTCGTCTGTTCTTACGACCCGGCCTTCTTCCGTGGGCATAATCTGTTCCTGTTCGTGTTATCTGCGTTCGTAACAGATAAGTCCGCATTGCAGGCAACGGGCCGCTTCATCGCGGGCCGCCCGCTCGGAAAAGCCCATTTCCAGTTCCTCGCCCCGGGCGACTTCCTCCTCGCTGCGCAGCGGCATGACGTTGCGCGGATAGGAACTGACTTTATCCAGAGATGTTACGGTCTGAATGACCGAATACCGGGTAATGACGTTGTCCGGCAACGACAGGGGATCGCCGTACATGAGCATATGCATGGAAGCCGCTCCTCTCCGGCCGGCGTCAATCGCCTTGATGGCCGCGTCCATGTCGGAGACCGGGTCATCTTCTGAGAACAGCCCGGTCTGGTCGGCGAACAGGGGCTTTTTGTAAGGCGGCATCGCTACCCAGGCGACGGGTTCGGTAACCGGTTCGTCCGGGTTCTGAGACGCGTCATTTTCTTCGTTTTCGGCGCGTTTTCTGGCAAAAATCAGTTCCGGGAATCTTCCGGCCGCGAAAAATACGGTGTCGGCGGGAATCAGGTGTATGGCACGCGTGGAATCAGTGGTATATTCGATCTGGTTTATTTTGCGGCCTGTGCCGTAAATACGGTCAAGGGAGGCATTCAATATGATCTCAACATCCGGAGGAATCTCCGGCAGCGCGGTGTCGAGCCCCGCTTCTTTGGCGGTTTTTTCCCGAAGCAGAAGGGTGACATGACCGGCCCCGGCCTTACGGCAAAGCTCCACGGCGGTGTCGGCCAGGCTGCCGCCGCCGGCGATCACCACCTGTTTGCCGCAGGAAATTTTATCCCCCCTTAAAAGGTCGATCAGGAGATGAAAACCGTTCACGGGCGATTTGGCGGGAGTCGGGTCTTCCACCGCCTGGCGGCTGTCCCAGCCGCCGGTGGACAGGAACACGGATTCATAGTTGTCGGCCAGTAAAGAATCAACGGTAAAATCCCTGTCCGCAACCTGGTTGGCCTGCATTTTTATGCCCATATCCCGCAGGCCGTCGATATCATAATCAAGGATTTCCTGGGGCAGGCGTTCGCGGGCGATGGCTTTTCTCAACAATCCGCCGAACTGTCCCGAAGATTCCAGCACCAGCGGGGCGTGCCCCAGCCGGGCGATAAAGAAGGCGGCCGACAGGCCCTCAATGCCGCCGCCGATGACCGCGACTTTGCGGTTGGTGCTCGGGGCCATGAAGGGAAGCACCCGGCCGTGTTCTTTCTCGTAATCGGCCACGAATCTTTTCAATCCGTTTATGGCCACGGGCTCATCAATCAGGTTGCGCCGGCATTCAAATTCGCAGAAGCGGGGGCATATTCTGCCGATAACCGTGGGGAAGGGGTTTCGTTCCTTGATAACCGCTACCGAGCGGTTGTAGTCGCCAAGGGTGATCTGGCGTATGTATTCGCGGATATTAATGCCTGCGGGGCAGGCCCGCTGGCAGGGCGTGGTGCAGTCGTCGACCGTGTATTCTCTGAGTATACGGCGGGGAACCGAAGAAAGTTTGATAATATGCTTGGGGCATACCCGCTCGCAGGTGCCGCATCCCGTACATTTATCCGGGTCTACTTCAGGCAGGCCCCGTGTATTCAGTTTTAAGGCGTTAAACGGGCAGGCCCGCACGCATGTTCCCAGCCCCAGGCAGCCGATATCGCATACTTTCATCCCCCCTTCAAGAAGCGCGGCGGCCCGGCAGTCAGGAATACCATGATAAACATATTTTTGATCCGCTTCGGCGACGCTGTATATACAACCCGGTTCGGCTATATCCGGCTCTTTCGCTTCAACGGCCAGGCCCAGCAGGGCGGCAATGGTTTCCGCCAGCTCCGGACCGCCGGCAACGCATGAGTTCGGGGGGGACATTCCGGCCACGATGGCTTCGGCATTGGCCGCGCAGCCGGGATAACCGCAGCCGCCGCAATTGGCTCCGGGCAGAGCGTTGGTAACGGCTTCTATTTTCGGGTCAACATAAACATAAAAAATTCTTGAGGCGATCGCCAGGCAGACGCCGATAATACACCCCAGACCGCCCATCATGAATACAGCGTTGGTCATTGGTGACTCCTGCTTAATCGATTGATAACCATTTCACCAACCGGCACGATTTCCGGTATGACTGTTTTCAGCGGCTTACCTTCCAGACTGTCGGCAAATATCGAATCGTGGGGAGGGATTGCCGCTACTATTTTCTCCGGATCGATATGCGTTTCTATAACCGATCTACTCCGATCGTCTGTTTTATTCAATACGAAAAATATTTCCGCATGTGAAGCGTCGGCCATCTTCTCTATCTTTTTCGCCAGCAGAAACGACTCGTAGGCCGGGTCAACCACATCAAGAATGATGTCACAGCCGGCGTCGACATCCCGGCCGAAATGTTCCACCCCGGCTTCGGTGTCGATCAGGACGATGTCTTTATCGTTCAGATCCAGTTTTGACAGCACCATTTTGGATAAAACACCGATGGAGCAGGCGCAGCCCTCACCGGCGACGTGAATTTTTCCTACGGCGATTAGTTTGATGTTGTCGACGGTCGCCACGCATTCGTCCGGTAACGATGAGATGCGCACCTTTTCTCCGAAAAGGGCATCCGCCGGGGGAGGAAACTTCTGGTTGATCTTGTTTTTAAATGCTTTTTTACCGCCCAGATGGTCCATCAGGATGACCGGTGCCTCCACCCCCAGGAGGCGATGCAGTCCCATGTTGGATTCATCGGCATCTACCACCAGAACATCAAAATTACGGCTCGCCAGATATTGCGCCAGCAGCGTGGTAACCGAACTTTTTCCGCTGCCGCCTTTTCCGCAGATTGCGATCTTCATTCCCAGTCCGCAAAACTCCTTATTTTTTCATACCTTGCGGAAAAATTAACATTTCCGGGTTGGAAACAGCTTAATATGCCATCCATAATCAATGGATGAACTCCAATTAAACAAGGGGGGTGGTTTTTGTCAAGGTTATTCCGGTACCAGTCTATGTATTAAGGGCATCGCCGCTGTTTTGTTTTGTCTCCTGAACTCTTTAAGGGACTATGGGAAATGTGACGGTCAAAGTTTCCGATGCCCCGGGCGCTATCTCCATCGCATCGAAACGGCGCATCTGGCTCGTGTCACTGCTGTTGGTGACCGTTACGCCGTATACGCCTGTCGGCAGCCAGACGTTGCGCGTTCCGCTTTTGGGATAGTTGGTCGAATTTCCGAAGACGGTTTTCCCTTGCGCGTCAGTGATCTCGACCGGGGTCGCAAACGGTTCACCGTTCAGCGTGGCGGTGACAATCAACTGGCCGGCGGTGAATTCGGCGGTTTTTTCCACCGTCGCGCCCGGAGCGACTTTCAGGCTTTCAAAAACTATTGTGGGTTTCCCGACGATTCCGTTGTCAGTGATCTTGACGGTGTATTTTCCCGGCAGCAGCTTTCTATCTGTCCGGTTTGGGGGTGGGTCGCCTCATTGTGAAAGGCCTTTGTTCCTCCTTCGCGAAAATAGAAAACGCTCGCTTCCTGGGGCATGCCGTTTCGCAGGGTGACGAGCCGGAGGCGGCCATCCGAAAAATCGGCGCTGCGTTCTACGGTTTTCCCCTCTTCAATGACGATCTCTTCCAGGTAAACGACCGGCGTCCGGCCGCCGCTGACCTGGTTATCCCTGATTTCGGCCTGATAGGTGCCGGGGATAAGACGCATTTCAGCCATTCCGGTCGCGCCGGATGAACTTCCGGGTGCCCAGCGTTTACCGCTATCCTCGTGTGTCAGGGTAATTCGGTGTTTTGCCGAGGGCATTCAGCACCGGAATTGTTCGTGAATCATGCCCCCCTACTTTGCGGGAAAATAAAAAGAATCTGCCTGTGTAACGGCTTGGTCAAGTATGGCCGGGCGGCGGTTAATCGGGGCTGGTTGTAAATGCCGGCGGTTTACTATATTTTAAATCGACAGACCATAATATCAAAGGAGGCCTGACCGATGAAAGGCCAAAAATGTGGTGCCGGCATAAAAGACAACCAGGCAATACAAATACATGGTAAAATCGTTTGCGAGAACTGCTATATTGATCTGGCGGCAAAGCCGAAAACATGCGAACCATGGGCGGTATACAGTGGCCGGAATTTATCTTCCACAAACGTAACGCTTTCTGTGAAATCGGCCATCCGCTGGCCTGATTAATGGTTTCAGAATCAATATCCACCGTGTCCAGCCTTTCGGAAACAATCAGCGATGGCCAGTGCTTGAAGAGAAAACTTAGGATATTCAACCCTGCTTTTTTGGCCGGGGAACAACGTAAATAGCGCGGACGCAGCCAGGCTGTTGACATACCGGCTGACCACTCCGGATGTATTAAGACGGGCCGAATTCTCTATTGATTACAGCGACTGGGGCAAGGCCATGCGGCTTCTCCAGCCTTATTCGTCCTGCAAATTCAGCGGTACACCAGAGGAAGCCAGGGCAATGAGCCTATCCCTGAAGGTCTACGCCAAATCAGTCGGCAAGGTTCCAAGCAAGGCGCTGGCGGAAAGGGCTAAGACAGCCATCCGTGAAGCAATACAGAACCAGACCGACGCCGTTGAATCTTTATGCCTCCCTTCTGGAAGGTGCCGGGATAAAAGCATTATGGTAATCTTTCCCAGCCATATTTTTATCGTTTCTAAATAGAAAATATCCAGGCCGGTGTTGAGAAGAGCGAAAAAACGGCGGCATTAGTGGCGCGAATTGAGGATTTCAAAAAGGTCTATCCTGAATTTAGGGATCATGAATTGCTCAAGGAACTGGCTGATATTATAAACAAATAAGGTGCGGAAAAACCAGCCCGTGATAAAAAATAACTATGAAGTTTGTTTTATGATATTTTTTTAATTTTTAATTTAACATTTAGCGACAAATAAAGGACCGCATATACGATTAAAATCGTCGATATCAACGAATCCAATACTTATGGCTTTTTTGTCTAATGATTCAGGACAAAAGTCCAAATTTTCTGGAAACAGCAGATTTGACCGGATAACAACAAGGCTCTTTATAATCAGTAAGTTAATTGTTATTTCGTGTTTATTTCTCAATCAAACATCTCTTTACGATAGGCATTTCAAACCTCAACCTCTTGTCGCTTAACCAATAAAAAAAATAACCTATTGTTTTTTCTTCCTTTTTAAAAAATAAAAAGCGAGGCATGTTTTTTGCTAGCTAAATAATAACGTTGTTACTATTTATCAATTTTTCTGAAAGGGCATTTAACATCATCGTTTATATTCCTGACGGCCTCCAAGTCAGGATTGGCAAAGAACGTTCTGTTGTACCGCTGGTTGTGGTCAGTGAATGGCTGGAACTCGATCCTCGGGAAGTCGACTTTTTGGTCTAAAAAGCGCACGAGCATTAATACATCAATACATCCGATCAGTAACGAGCATAATAAAAACAGGTGAACGGTGGACACCTAAATTAATATCAAAAAGCATTACGCGAAACTGCCAGACAGCTTAAAACTAAAGGAGAAAAAAAATGATCAGCAATATCAAAAAATTCAGAGACTGGTCCATCTTCTGGAAGTACATGAGCCTTTTTTTTGTCATCATGGGCATTATCGTCGGCGGTACCATATTTTACTTTTTACCGCTGATGGAAACCCGGCTGATGGACGAGAAGCATGCGGCCAACAAAAAGCTGGTGGAAGTCGCCTACAGCTTCCTGGAAGATATCGGCGATCAGGCCGCTTCCGGCAAAATATCCGGGGATGCAGCCAGGGAAAAAGCTAAGGCTACTTTAAATAAGCTTCGCTACGAGGGATCAAATTATTTCTGGATCAATGATCTTGAGCCGCTCATGATCATGCATCCTTTTGAAAGCCAATTGGACGGTCAAAGCCTGGCTACATACAAGGATCCCAACGGCAAGCCTCTGTTCGTAGAAATGGCTAATGTCTGCCGAGCCGAGGGAGAAGGATTTGTGGATTATTTCTGGCCCAAACCCGGCTATGACGAACCCGTACCCAAAATTTCTTTTGTCAAGCTTTACGAGCCTTGGGTGTAGAGAACACATAAACTGTCCGGTGTTGTAGCACATAAATTGTCCGGTTTATGTTTCACCCAAGGAGGTGAGCAGATGAACCGGACGCAATGGCTA